>JASIJX010000262.1 GCA_030049955.1 Acidobacteriaceae bacterium | reverse complement strand
GAACTGGTGTGCCCGGTTCAGGCCACCAATCATTCCGTCGACGGCCTGAACGACATGGTTTACAACCGCTGCATCGGCACGCGCTACTGCTCTAACAACTGCCCGTATAAGGTGCGCCGCTTCAACTTCCTGCTCTTTCAGGATTGGGAGACCGAGTCCATCAAGCTGCAGCGCAATCCTGACGTCTCCGTGCGCAGTCGCGGTGTGATGGAGAAGTGCACCTACTGCGTGCAGCGCATCCGCGAAGCAGAAATCTACGCGCAGGTGAACGACACAGGCCTGCTCGACGGCACCATCCAGACTGCGTGCCAGCAGGCCTGCCCCACGCGGGCGATCATCTTTGGCGACATCAACCAGCGCGGCAGCCAGGTGGCGGCGCTCAAGGCAGAAAAGCTCAATTACGCGCTCTACGGCGACCTGAACACTCGTCCGCGCACAACGTATCTCGCCGAGCTGCGCAATCCCAATCCCGAGCTGAAAGAGGTGTAGCACACGATGACGGCGCACATGACGGTGGAAGAACAGCAGCGCGCAACCCATCGCCCGCCGGAGCCCGGCACTTCGGTCTCAGTCTTCGCGCATCCTGAGACCTTCAGCTCTGTCACGCAACAGATCACCTCGATCGTGCTCACCCGGCCCACACCACTGTTCTGGTACTGCACCTTTGGCGTGGGGGCTGCCGGCGTCATTCTCTTTCTGATTTCAATCACTTGGCTGCTCTATCGCGGCCTGGGCATCTTCGGCATCTCGATCCCCGTTGCCTGGGGGTACATGATCACCAACTTCGTCTGGTGGATTGGAATTGGCCATGCGGGCACGCTTATCTCCGCGATTCTGCTGCTGCTCAACCAGAGCTGGCGCAACTCCATCAATCGTTTTGCGGAGGCAATGACGATCTTTGCCGTTATCTGCGCCGGCATGTTTCCGCTGTTTCATCTCGGCCGGCCGTGGATCTTCTACTGGATTCTGCCGTATCCAAACACCATGACAATACAGCCGCAGTTCCGCAGCCCGCTGGTGTGGGACGTCTTCGCGGTTTCTACCTATTTCACCGTCTCGGTTCTATTCTGGTACCTCGGCATGATCCCCGATCTTGCCAGCCTCCGCGACCGCGCGCGCACGCGCCT
The DNA here is from genome assembly GCA_030049955.1 of Acidobacteriaceae bacterium. The sequence goes on along the minus strand of JASIJX010000262.1, from coordinate 16,433 downwards.
TGCCTATGGCTTTTATGCCGTGATCAGCCTCGGCTGGCGTGGTGCTTCACGCCACTGGCGCTGGCATGAGTCCGCTTCGCTGCTTCTCGCTGGCCTCGCTACGCCGCTGGTGCTTTCGGTTCACACCGTCGTCAGCTTCGATTTCACCATTGCCATCCTGCCCGGCTGGCACTCGACCATTTTTCCACCCTACTTCGTCGCCGGGGCCATCTATTCCGGCTTCGCCATGGTGCTGATTCTCGCCCTTCCGATACGCAGCGTCTACCATCTCGAGAACATCATCACCGAGCGGCACCTGAACAACTGCGCCAAGCTCATGCTGGCCACCGGTCTTATCCTCGCCTACACCTATGTCATCGAGCCTTTCACCGCGTGGTATAGCGGCGATGTCTTCGAGATGGCGATGGTTCACAATCGCGCCTTCGGGCCGGAGGCGTGGACTTTTTGGACCACGATGACCTGCAACGTCTTTATCCCGCAGTTGCTCTGGTTCCGGTGGGTGCGCATCAATCCCAAGCCACTCTTCTGCGTCTCGTGCGTCGTCCTTTACGGCATGTGGATGGAGCGGTTCATGATCATCATCACCGCACTCCACAAGGACTATCTCCCCTCAGCATGGACTAACTTCGAAGCTACCCGCTGGGATAACTTCGTCATCCTTGGCTCGATCGGCCTTTTTGTCACCTGCTTCATGCTCTTTGTTCGCTTCCTGCCTATGATTTCCATCTTTGAGCTGCGTCAGCTCCTGCCTTTCTCGAGCGGTGACGCCGCCGGAGGCCCGGAAAAATGACTGGACAAATGAGCGGCAAGCGCCTTTACGCCGTAGCTCTCGAATTCGACTCACCGACCCAGCTTGTTGAAGCCGCGCGTGACATGCACGATCGGGGGGTGAAGCGGTTTGAAACATACTCGCCCTATCCCGTGAAGGAACTCGACGAGATTATTCCGGGCCCCAACTTCGTTCCCTTTTGGACCCTCACTGGCGGTCTGCTCGGCGCGCTTACCGCGCTCGCAATGGAGTACTACATCGCTGTTATCGACTATCCCACCAATATTGGCGGCCGGCCGCTTAACAGTTGGCCGGCTTTCATTCCCATCACCTTCGAACTCACGGTTCTGTTTGCTGCGATCTCTGCATTTGTCAGTTCGCTTTGGTCCGCCGGGCTGCCGCTGCTGCATCATCCGGTCTTTAACCTGCGCGAGTTTGCCCGCGCCTCGGAAGATCGCTTTTTCCTTTTCGTCGAAGCCGGCGACGATGCCTTTGCCGTCGGCGATCTGCGCTCCTGGCTCGCCACGCTCAATGCTTTGGCCATCTGGGACGTCGACGAAGACTCAGAGGAGGAAGCATGATTCGCGCGCGCCTTGCTGCAATCGCCCTGCTGACGCTCGCCGCCGCAGCGGGCTGCCGCCGTGACATGCAGGACATGCCGCGCTATAAGCCGCTCGCGGAGAGCCGCTTCTTTGCCGATCAGCGCTCGGCGCGTCCCACTCCTGCCGGCGCCATCGCGCGCGATGCGCTGGACGACACCGATGCCGTGCACACCGGCGAACAGAACGGTGTTTTTCTCAATCAGATTCCCGTCAAAGTCGACAAGCCGCTGCTCGATCGCGGCGAGGAGCGCTACAACATCTTCTGCACGCCGTGCCATGGCATGCTCGGCGACGGCCAAGGTATGGTAGAGCGCCGCGGCTTCAAATGGCCGGCAGATCTCAACAGCGATCGCATCCGAAACGCTCCACCTGGCTATCTCTTTCAGGTCATCTCCAACGGCTATGGCGCAATGCCCGACTATAAGGACCAGATTCCAGTCAATGATCGCTGGGCGATTATCGCCTATCTTCGCGCGCTCGAGCTGAGCCGCGGCGCGATCATCGACCAGTTGCCCGCCAACCTCCGCAGCAAGCTGGAGAAGCTGCCATGACTCCCCACTTTGCTGTTTCGCCCGAACTCGATCGCAGGCTAATCCGCAGTATGCGCGGAGCCGGCGGCATTGGCGTGCTGCTGCTCATTGCCGCCATTATTGGCGCATTCTTCAGCCCTACGGAGTTCTTTAGCGCCTGGCTACTCGGGTATCTGTTCTGGCTGGGCATCGCGCTCGGTGCGCTCGCCCTGGTGATGACGCAATACCTCACGAGCGGCGATTGGGGCGTGGTCACACGCCGCATCAACGAGGCCGCCAGCCGCACACTGCCGCTTCTCGCGGTCCTTTTTCTCCCCATCGCTTTTGGAATGCGATATCTCTACCCGTGGGCGCACCCCAGTCTCGTTGTGCACGATGATGTTCTTCATCATCGCAGCGGCTACATGAACCCGCTCTGGTTCTGCATCCGCGCCGCCGTGTACTTCGCCATTTGGGCCACGCTGATGGCGGTCCTCAACCGTTGGTCGCGCCAGGAGGATAGAGGCGTTCCCATGCAGCTTCGCTTCGAGCGGCTCAGCGCGTCTGGCCTTATCCTCTACATTTTCACCGTTACGTTCTCATCGGTCGACTGGGCCGCATCCCTTTTCACCCACTGGTACTCCACCATGTGGGGATTTCTCTTCGTTGCCGGCCAGGGCCTCACCGCAATGGGAATGTCGATTATTGTTTTCGCCCTGCTCGCTCGTTTCCGGCCCATCTCGGATATCTACCGCACTTCTCACCTGCACGACCTCGGCAAGCTGCTGCTCATGTTCGTCATGCTCTGGGCCTACTTCGCATTTTCGCAGTTGCTCATTGTCTGGTCCGGCAACCTGACCGGAGAAATTCCCTGGTTCGTTCCGCGCTGGACCGGCTCCTGGGCAATCGTCGGCATCGCCATTGCCGTATTTGAATTTATTGTTCCTTTTCTGCTGTTACTCTCGCGCCCGCTAAAGCGCAGCCCGCGCGCGCTTTGCATCGTGGTCGGCATTCTGCTCGTTGCACGCTTTCTAGACGATTACTGGATCGTGATACCGGCTTTTTGCAGCGGCGGAGTCGGTGTCAACTGGATGATCGTTGTCGTGCCAATTGGCCTGGGCTGCGTCTGGGTGGCGGCCTTTCTGTGGCAACTGCGCCGCTGGCCGCTTTTGCCGCTAGGTGCGCCGAATCTCGAAAGCGCAATTGCCGTTGCCGCCACGAAATAGGGAAGGAGATGCGCATGGACGAGCAACGATCCGACGAACGACGTTCGAACGAACAGCGCTCTGACGTCCGCTACGAGATCACCGACGCGGATGCGCGCAAAGTCTTTTTCGTCGGCGCCGGCGTCCTTCTCTTTGCTACCGCTGTTGTCTTTCTGCTCTATTTTCTTTACTGCTACTTCCGTGGCGCCGAGGCAAGGAACAGCCCCAAGCCGCTGTTTCCTGGGCAAAGTCAGCCCTACCCGCCAGAGCCGCGCCTGGAACCTTATCCCTATCGCAACTGGAATATTGCCCGCTCCGAGGCCGAGTGGGAATTGCACCACTATCAGTGGATCGATCGCCAGCACGGCATCGTGACCATTCCAATCGATCAGGCCATTAACCTCATCGCGCAGCATGGCATTCCGCCTACCACCACGCTGGCTAATCCATACTTCTATTTCCAGCCGAAGGCCGGCGACCGCCTGACCGGTTTTGAAGAACGAGAGGAGCCGCAGCCATGAAGAATCTTTTTCGCGGCTTGCTCCTTCCGCTTTCAATTTTGTTTGCTGCCGTCCCGCTCTGCTCTGCGCAGATGTTCCCTCCACAATTTAGCGACATCGGAATCGAGCAGAAGCTTGGAGCCGTGCTGCCGCTTGAAACGGTATTCCGCGACCAGACCGGCGCGGCAGTCACGCTCGGCAGCTATTTCGGATCGAAACCGGTGCTGCTCGTGCCGGTCTATTACACTTGCACCACTCTCTGCGGCCAGGTGCTCAAGGGCGTGGTGAACGGTCTTGGCCCGCTCTCCCTTCGCGCCGGACACGACTTTGAAGTTGTCGTTTTTAGCTTCAATCCCGCCGAAACCCCTGCCGATGCGCGCAAAGAATTCAACGAGTGCACGCTGAACTACAGCGGCCGCGCCGGTGCGGCCGGCTGGCATTTCCTCACCGGCAGTCCTGCGTCGATTCGTGCTCTCACACAGTCCATCGGCTTTCACTACCGATACGATCCAGCGACAAAGATGTTTGTTCACGCGACAGCTGTTCTCGCCATCACCCCGCAGGGCAGCATCGCGCGTTACTTTTTCGGCGTCACCTATGAACCGTATGATTTGCAGCAGGGCATTGTCGCCGCCGCGCGCGGCCAGACCCGCCCCGCAACAAATCTTATCCGCCTGCTTTGCTATCCCTTCACGCCCGCAAGCGGCGAATACGGCAATCTCGTCATCAGCCTGCTGCGCGTTGGCGCGCTGCTCACCGTGCTGCTGATGGCCCTGAGCCTCTTCGTGCTTTGGCGCTCGGATATCGCGCGCCATCGCGCGCACACAGCCCGGAGGGACAACCCATGGTGAACCTTCTCGCGCTGCAAAGCACCGTACGCATAGACTACGACAGGTTCTTCTGGATCCTCGTAATCGTCTGCGGCTCGGTCGCCACGGCTATTGCCGTCTTTCTGATTTACTCCGCCTGGCGCTACCGCCGCCGCGATCCCGACGAACTGCCTTCCCAAGTTGCTGTCAACGTTCCCGCCGAATCGCTTTGGATCGGCATCCCCTGCCTGATCTTCATCGGCATGTTTCTCTACGGAGCCAAGCTCTACTTCGATATAGAGCGCGCGCCCGACAATGCAGAGGTTGTCTACGTAGAGGCCAAACAATGGATGTGGAAGCTGCAGCACGAAAACGGCATCCGTGAGATCAACGCGCTGCACGTTCCCGTTGGTCGCGCCATCAGGCTTGAGATGATCTCGCAGGACGTCATCCACAGCTTCTACGTTCCCGCATTTCGCATCAAGCAGGATGTGCTGCCGGGCCGCTACACTAGCATCTGGTTTGAGGTCACTAAACCCGGAACTTATCACCTCTTCTGCGCCGAATTCTGCGGAACGAATCACTCGCAGATGCGCGGCTGGGTTTACGCACTCGAGCCGGGTGATTACAACCGCTGGCTCCAGCAGGGCGGGGATGAAGGCTCGCTGGCCGACACCGGCGAAAAGCTGTTCCACCAGTTCGCCTGCGCCAACTGTCACCACTTCGCCGGTCATGGTCCCGGGCCGAATCTTGTGGGCCTCTATGGCAGCACCGTGAAGCTTGAGGACGGCAGCTCTACGGTAGCAGACGACGCCTACCTGCGCCGCCATATCCTCACACCTGCGGGTCTCACTGTCGAGGGCTTTCACTCTTCCATCATGCCCACCTACCAAGGCCAGCTGAACGAAGAAGAACTGATCGCGCTCATCGCCTATATCAAGTCGCTCGGCCCGCGTCCGCCGGAGGGAGTCGGCAATCCCGCCGACAATTCCGCAAACCAGGGCACGCCGCAGCTCGGCGCAACGCCGCCTAACCAATCCCCGGCTTCGCTCCAAAGCCAGGGCAAGCAAGGAGGCCGTTGATGTCCGCCAAAGTATTGCCGGCCGCTGACGCCCTGGCGGCAGCTGAAATGACGAGCTATCTGAATGCAACCAGCGGCATCAAGTCCTGGCTGCTGACGACCGACCATAAGCGCATCGGCCTTCTCTATACGTTTTCGATCACCGTAATGTTCTTTCTCGGTGGCGCCTTTGCGCTGCTCATGCGCCTTCAGCTTCTTTCGCCTAACGGGGCACTCTTCGGCCTTGAAACCTACAACAAGCTCTTCACCATGCACGGCATCATTATGGTGTGGTTCTTTCTCATTCCGTCAATTCCGAATACCATCGGCAACTTCGTATTACCCATGGTTATCGGCGCAAAGGACCTTGCCTTTCCCAGGCTCAACCTGCTCAGTTGGTATATCTACATGCTCGGCGCCGCGGTGGCTATCTATGCCGTCTTCCGCGGCGGCGTGGATACAGGCTGGACTTTCTACACGCCACTCAGTACCGGCTATGCTATGGGCTACGTGGTGGCTGCGTCCATCGGCGTCTTCATCTCCGGCTTTTCTTCCATCCTTACAGGCGTAAATTTCATCGTCACCATCCACAAGATGCGTGCGCCTGGACTCACCTGGTTCCGGCTGCCTATCTTCTGCTGGTCCATGTACGCCACCAGCATCATTTTCGTGCTGGCCACGCCGGTACTTGCCATCACGCTGCTCATGATCTGCGTCGAGCGCGTCTTCCACGTGGGCATCTTCGATCCGGCTCTCGGGGGCGATCCGGTGCTCTTCCAGCACATGTTCTGGTTCTACTCGCATCCTGCTGTCTACATTATGGTGCTGCCCGCCATGGCCGTGGTCAGCGAGATCATCCCCACCTTCAGTCGCAAGCCCATCTTCGGCTACAAGGCCGTGGCATTCTCCAGCATGGCCATCGCCATCATCGGCTTTCTGGTCTGGGGCCATCACATGTTCGTTGCCGGCATCTCGGTGTATTCGGCGTTGGCTTTCTCGTTTCTGAGCTACGCTGTCGCCGTTCCCTCGGCCATCAAGGTCTTCAACTGGACGGCCACCATGTACAAAGGATCGGTCGATCTCTCCACGCCCATGCTCTATGCCATCGGCTTTGTGGGCCTGTTCACTATCGGCGGCATGACGGGGCTCTTCCTCGCCGCGCTCGGCATCGACGTTCACGTCACAGATACCTACTTCGTCGTCGCCCACTTCCACTACATCATGGTCGGTGGTGCGGTCATGGCCTTTCTCGGAGGCATGCATTACTGGTGGCCCAAGATCAGCGGCAAAATGTATCCCGAGTTCCTCGCCAAACTCGCTGCGATCACCGTCTTCATTGGCTTCAATCTCACCTTCTTTCCGCAATTCGTACTCGGTTATCTCGGCATGAACCGCCGCTACGGCTCATACGCGCCGGAGTTTCAGGGGCTCAACGTGCTTTCCACGGCTGGCGCTTCCATCCTCGGTGTCGGCTACATCGTTCCGCTTGGCTATCTCATCTGGTCGTGGAAGTATGGCAAGCCCGCGCCGCCGAATCCCTGGCGCACGACTGGCCTCGAATGGAAAACACCGTCGCCGCCGCCGACGCACAACTTTGACCAGACGCCTGTCGTCACCTGGAAGGCCTATGACTTTGAAGCTCAACGCGAAGAGTTGGGCCTCGTGCCCCCGCAGGAGGTGCAAATTGACTGAGCCGGCCGATCTTGCCCTGCGCGAGCAGTTCAGCACCCCCGCTCTGCGGGAGCAGTTCAGCAATATCGACCAGCAGCGCGAAAGCTCCACGCTCGGCATGTGGATCTTCATCATCACCGAGATGATGCTCTTCGGCGGTCTGTTCGTCGCGTTCACCGTCTACCGGCTTCGATATCCGCACGCGTTCCTCACCGGCAGCAGCGAAATGGAATTCACGCTCGGCGCCGTCAACACGGCGGTGCTCATCTGTAGCAGCCTCACCATGGCGCTGGCCGAGTGGTACGCCGAGCAGGGCAAGGGGCTGCGCTGTGCCATTCTCCTGCTTGCCACGGCCGTCATCGGCGCCGTGTTCGTCGGCATTAAGTTCTTCGAGTACTATCTGCACTTTCGCGACCACAAAATGCCGGCCTTCGGATTTTCAGCCTCAGGCGGCCTCGCTCCTCAAATCCAGCTGTTCTTTGTGTTCTATTTCCTCATGACCGGCTTGCACTCGCTGCATCTAATCATCGGCATCGGTCTCATGCTCGGCATGTTCGCTCCTGCCTTTTCCGGCGTAATCACCGCGAAGTATCACACGCCCATCGACAATGCCGGCCTCTATTGGCACTTCATCGACGTCATCTGGGTCTTTCTCTATGCCATCTTCTACATTCCCGGAGCGCATTTGAAATGACCGCACAGGAAAACGCCGCGCCTAGCTCGCAGCCATCTCGTTCAAGCCTTGGCGCTACCATCCTCACATGGGTGGTCCTGCTTGGCCTCACGCTTCTCACGTCGCTCCTTGCGCTCGTCGACCTTGGCGCCGCTACGCCCATCATCGGAATCGTCATCGCTGTTGTGCAGGCTTCGCTTATCGCTCTCGTCCTCATGCATACACTGCGCGGCTCACCGATGGTGCGTGTGGTCGCCGCGGGCGGCGTCCTCTGGTTCCTCATAATGATGCTGCTTACACTCACCGACTACGTCACCCGCGGTTGGCTTACGGCTTCTGGCAAATAGGTGTTCCTCATACTGCTGGGGTCGCGAGGCAGGCACGCGACAGCGCTGGCCATTGGGAATGGTGGAGCAGTGCGGGGCGGTCTGCGCGTCTTCTTCAGCTCACGCTGAAGTGTCAGTCGCCAAACTCCAGCTCGTCAAATTTCCAGTTCATCGAGCCGTCGCCATCTGTAAAAGATAACTGAAGCAATCCAGCTCAGCGCGAAAATGCCGACGATGAGATAACCCAGCGTTCCGAAGTTCCCGTTGAGGCTCCGCACCGCATCCCAGAACGCGCCGTTTAGTCCGAACTGACCGGCAAGCAAGCCAAGCGCCTCAATGCCGCCCACGACCAGTGCGACCAATACCGAAACAAACGTGATGGTCATGTTGTAGTAGAGCTTGCGCACCGGCTTTACGAACGCCCATCCATATGCGCCCAGCATCAGAATGTTGTCAGTCGTATCGATCAGCGACATCCCCGCGGCAAACAGGAGCGGAAACGCCAGGATCGACCAGATCGGCAATCCCTTGGACGCTTCTGCCGCCGAGATGCCGAGTAATCCGATCTCCGTCGCCGTGTCGAACCCCAGCCCGAAGAGCGCTCCCAGCGGATACATGTGCCAGCTTCGCCGGATCATGGCGAACATGGGCCGAAACAACCGCGCCAGAAATCCACGATCGGCCAGCAGAATGTCGAAATCTTCATCCACATAAGGTGCGCCATTGCGCACGCGCACAAACGCCCGATAGATTGCCCGTAGCACGATGATGTTCACAATGGCGATGGCAAACAGGAACAGCGACGAGACCAGCGTGCCAATCACTCCGCCGATGGCCCTGGCCGCATCAACGCGGTGCTGCAGCGCCAGCGCCGTGGCCGCAATCGCCGCCGAGCCCAACACCACGATGGTCGAGTGTCCGAGCGAAAACATCAATCCCACGCCGACAGGCCGCTTGCCCTCCTGCATCAGCTTGCGCGTTACGTTGTCGATTGCGGCGATGTGGTCCGCATCCACCGCGTGCCGCAGCCCCAGGCTGTACGCCAGTAGAGCCGTGCCCAGAAGCAGTGGAAAACGATGGAAAGCGATGATCGCCCACAGCCACGCCGCTGCGTTGAAAACGAACAGCAGCGCGTAAATGGCGATGACTTTGCTGCGCAGGTCGCCGGCAGCGTCGTTGAACAGTTGAAGCAGGCTGAGGCGCGCATTATCGCTGGGCAGTGGCTGCATGGCCGTCGTTGCCGAGCCGCCGTCGGCCGCATATTCCTGCTGCTCAGGCAAAAAACTGCTCCTATACCCAAGGCGGGGCGCAAAACGCGCTCTGGGTGTGGCTTATCTTACCATTTTTGCGAATCAGCGGACCAAAGCAGCCCGCACCGCAGCTTGCATGGAATGCGGCGCACAAATCTCTTATCCGAATTTCCATCTATGCGACAATGCAGGCACAGACGTTTTCCCCTTTCAGGGAGGGCTGTCATGTCCACCGGAACGAAATACCGTGGGCGCGCCATCTCGCTCTCGCTTTGCTTCCATGCCGTCATCCTCGGTCTCGTCCTGCTGGCCGGCGCCGATTTTTTACGCCATCATCTTCAGGTGACGCAGCCAGTCCGTGTTGCCAGCATCGAGATAGCTGGCGCCTCTCATTCCGTTCCGCTGCCATTTCCCCACTCTCTGACCGCCACTCACACCCGGCATCCTGCACCGTATACCGACGCGGCTGCCACAACCATGCTTCCGCTCGATCAGCCGCAACGCAAGACCTCCGGAGGCGGGTCGCCGCGCGCTCCTCACGCAGGGGATGGTTCCGGCGCTGCGCAAGTGCGCAATGGCAGCGACGCCGAAGACGAGCATCCCGCCTTTCCTGTTTTTTCTCCGCGGCCGCCCGTCACGGACAGGTCGCTGCTACCGCCATCAGAGCGGAAAATTATTGTCGATGTCGATGTGGATGCCCTGGGTGCTGTCGTGCACGAGTCGCTGGTGCAAGGTCTCGGCAACGGGCTCGATCAGATCGTTCTCGATACTGTGAAGTCCTGGCGCTTTCAGCCGGCTACAATCAATGGCAAACCTGTACCCACGCAGGCCGAGCTGATCTTTCCCTTCAACCCCAGTTATCCGATCAGCGACTCCTAAACGTTCTTTAATTGATGAAGCGAGATCGGCTGGAGATATTCGCCGAGCAGGCGCCGCTCCCACCACGCCCCGCTCTGCCGCTTCTCGTGCCAGTTGGTAAACCGGTAGCGATAAAACCGCGCGCGGATGAACGCCGGTGGCTGCCCGGCAAATGGGTCCACCCGCATCAGCTTCAACATCACCGCATCCCCGCTCAGCAGCTTTTTCACAAAGCGCAGGAACCACAGATCGTACCGCCATACGTGGATTCCCTCCGTGGTCGCGGCGACCGAAAACGGAAGAAACCAGATCAGCCAGTCCAGCCGCAAATGGTATGGCGCAACCTGCGGCGGCATGCGGCTTGGGTTGCCGGGCTTACCTTTAAAGCCGTACTCGCGCCATTCGGTGGCCGCCGTGATTACGCGCTCGCTTGTGCCTTCGATCACGATTTCGTAGCGTTCGCGCCCCACCTGCCCGAACGCGCCATATGCGTTCACCAGGTGTAACGGGTTGTAGCTGCGGTTCATCGCCTGGTTGCGCGAGAAGAGGTTGAGCGCCGGACGAATGCTGAGCAGAAAGGTGATGGCGCCCAGCGCGTAGAGAGCCACGTCGAACGCCGGCAGTCGTGGCACAAACGCTGGCGCGTGCAACGGCAGCACCCATGCCAGTGCGGCATCGCTGCAGCCGGAGAAGCCGAGAACCACGGTGAGCCAGTTCAGCCATGAGTAATTTCCGCTTACGATCAGCACCAACTGGTGCAGGATGATGAGACCGGCCGCGACAGATGCTGCCGGCTGCGGTGCGAACAGTGCGAAGGGAACAGCAATTTGCACAAAATGGCTGAACAGCGCTGAAAATCGATGCATCGGCGCAGGAAGGCGGTGGAAGTACCAGCTCAGCGGGTTAGGCAGAGGCTGTGTTTCGTAGTGGTAGTAGAGGCACGTAAGCTTGCGCCAGCATTCGTCGTGGCGCAGCTTGATCAGTCCCGCGCCCACTTCAGTGCGAAACAGCATCCAGCGCAGGATAAGAACCGGAATGATTGTTGGCTGCACGCGCGTCGGCCCAAGGAACGCGGTGAAAAATCCGGCCTCGAGTAGCATCGACTCCCAGCCGAAGGCGAAGAACGTTTGCCCTACGTTAACGATCGACAAGTACAGGACCCACAGCAGCAGCCACGAGTCCATCGAGAGCCACACCGGGCCGGCCTCCGTCAGTCCGCAAATCGCGCAGGCTGAAACTGCAAGACCCGTCCACGCAACGAAATCGAGCAGCCGGTCGGAATAGCGCCAGAAGAAAAGGCTGGGCGATTGGAGAACGCTCGCCTTCCGCAGATATGCCGGAACCGGAAGCAGCCCGCGCTCGCCCAGCAGCGGCTTGAACTGGCGAGCCACAGCGAAGAAGGCGACAAAGTAAATAGCCGCCATGCCGCGTTGCAGCACCAGCCGGACAAGATAGATTTGCCCTAGCCATATGTGACCGAAGTAGGATTGCACTCTTCGGCAGCCTCCGCCTCAATTTACTTCCAGCTTAGATGATGGCCGGCCGCCGCAGAGAGATGTTTTCTTCAAGGATTGCGAGCCGGGAAGCAAGCTTCCCGGCTCTTTGCCTTAGAAATTCACCGTCACCTTCGCCGTCAGGGCCCGCGGCGTTACGTAGTGCGTTCCGCTGAAGGTTGAAAGAAAGTTATAGAGTGCGTACTTGTTGGTGATGTTGATCGCCGTTACGTCGAAGTCCCACTTGTAGCGCTCGCCGTGGAACAGATCGTTTTTGCCCGCCGTCACGTCGAACAGGTTGCGATGTGCAATGCGCGGCGGAGCATGGTCGTTGTCGCCGGTGCCGGGAGCCGGAATATTAATCAGGCTCGAGGTGAGTTGCGAAGCAAGACACTCGTACGGAGCATTGGGATCTCCATTCGGGACCTGCGTGCCGATCTGGTTGAAGCCTGTGGCCTTCACCCCGCTGCAGCTCAGGCCAGCCTGAAACTCCTGGTCGGGTGTCAGGGGAAGGAAGAGAGGACCTTGGGTCACGGAATTGACTCCAGCGGGGATTCCGTTGTCCACCAGCAGCACAGCGGGCTGGCCGTTGATCGTGGCCGGATTGCCATCAAGCCCGAACGAGCTATTGGCACACGCGGTGTTCGGATCAGTGGGGCTATAGCATGGGGCCGAGCCGGCAACCAGCCCGGAATCGAACCGCCAGTTAAAGCCGGTCCACAGGCCGTTGGCCCAATGATCGCTCGCAACTTTGTACTGCAGGTGCGTGGTCTGGTTGAAGCGCTCGTCGTGGTCGATGCGGAATGGATAGCCCGGTGCGACACCCGACTCCGCACCGGCGCCGGCGATCTGCGGTGGGAAGAATCGAGCCGCAACCGATGATGTGACCATATAGGCGCTGAAGTTATGGAAGTTCGGCACTTCGGCGTGCAGTGCAAATCCCGGAATCTTCGAGTTGTGCCAGTCGATGGGGAAGGTGATCGGCGTATTGCCGAGCACGCTGAAATCGAAGGCATTGTGCGTGTACTTCCAGATGTACTCGCCACCCACTACGAAGTTCTTGCCCAGGGCCTGTTGCAGGCTGGCGTGAAATTCGTTGCGGAAGCCGGGTTGCAGCCTTCCTTCAACACCCGGCTGGCAAGCCAGCAGCGGGTTCAGCACCGGGTCATCGCAGCCAGTGCTGGAGAGCACCAGATTCTCGTTGAACGGCGTCTCCAGCGTCCGCGCATACGAGATGCTCATGACGCTGCTCGTTGGCTTCAGGTTATAGGCGATGCCTACGCGTGGCTCTGCCTGGCGTTGGATTGCCAAGCCGTTGTACATGTCGCCTCGCATGCCCAGGTTGAAGGTCCAGTCGCCGGCTCGGATCTGATCCTCGGCATAGAGCGCCATTTGCTTTATGTCGGCGCGCCCAAGCCAGTAGTAGCTTGTGCCGCCGCGGGTCAGATCATAAGGGGCCAGCACCGGGTTGTAATTGTTATTGGCCACGTTCGTTGTGCCGTTGCATTGCGAGGGATCGGAATAGCCATAGAGAGGGTCTCCAAACACCGCGTCCACGCACGGCGAATTGTAGAGATTGTCCGCAATGCCTAGTGTGTCGCTCTCGCGGAGGAAGGTCGTGTCATACTCCGCGCCGATCTTGATGTTATGGATTCCCTTCGAATAGGAGTAATCCGTGTGCACGCCCGCATTCATCAGCGTGCGGATCTGGCCGATCGAGGAAGTTTGCAGGTCGGAAGAGCTGAAGTCCGCGAGAGGATTTGCGCTGGGGAAGTAGTTGTACAGGTCCTTGCGCACATACGGTCCAAAATTCCAGACCGAATTTGTGCTGATTACCCGCGTAAAAGTCGGCGCTATGTTGAAGGTCCCGATCTTCGAAAGTTGATCGGCGTCGCCCGCATTGCCCAGCGTCGGGCTTGCGCTGGATCCCGTCCCGTCGATCACATTCTGCACATTGAGGTTTTGGAGTGCATTGGGCGTCTGGAACCAGGAGCGGCTGTAGTTCAGGTCAAGATGGACGGAATCGGCGTTGTCGAGGCTATAGTCGACGCGGTCAAAGAGGTTTTCCTCGTTGCCCTTGTCATGGATGACAACGAACTCCGGAGGATCGAGGAACCGGCCAGTATTCAGGCCATCTGCCTCCAAAAAATTGCCCCAGGCTTCGCCGCCATACGAGAGATCGAATCCTCCCGTCGCCGATCCAAAACTTCCATATGTGCCGTAGACTGCGCCAGTTGGTTTCGTTACTCCCTGTCCGGAACGAGTCGTGGCCACAATCACCAGGCTCGTCTTGCCGCCATATTCGGCCGGCGGCGCGCCATCGATTACTTCCAGAGATTGCACTGCGTTGGTCGGCAATTGGTTCGAAAACACTTTGCTCTGCTGGTCGGTGATGTTCTGGCCGTCGATGGAAAACATGTTGGAGGCGTGATCGCCGAGCCCGTGGAACAGGCCATTCGAGTCGGCCGCCACGCCCGGTGTCGTCATTGTCACCAATGAACTCAGTGTCGAGGACTGGCTTTCGAGCGGCACTTTGTTGAACAAATCGCGGTCAACATCCACGTGAAAGGTTGGATCATCCTCGACCAGATCGCCGCTAGCTTCTACCGTGACGGTGCTCGATCCGCCGCCTACCTGCAATTTCAGACTCAGGTCCAAGGGGACCACCGAACGCACATCCACATCCTGGGCTATGGCGGAAAAGCCGCTCTTCGAAGCCGTCAAATGATACGGATTCATCGGCACGTTTGAAAACTGAAAGTGTCCTGCACTGTCTGTGATCGTGACGCGCGAATACTGGCTGACGGGATCGTCAATAGTGACCGTTGCACCCTGAATTACGGCGCCGGTCTGGTCGGTGATGGTTCCGTTGATGGTGCCCGAGTTGCCAGACTGGGCTAAAGACACTACGGCGGCCAGCTGCAATAAAAATACAGCCGGAAGGACGACGGCAAAACGCACGATCGTGCGCATAAGCGACCTCCGGTACATCTGCTGAGTTGTTTTTTGGTATGGACTACGCGGCAGCAGACGCGGTGGGCGGAGGACGGCTGTAGAAGGGGACTTCCGGCTCTTCGAGCGGAGCTGTTTCGGGCAGCAGAACGACGCTCGTAACGTGCTCGGTAACCTGAGGAAGGACAAACGGCGCAGGCGGCGAGGCAGCGGCGTGCGCGACCATGCAGAGCGAGCAGTCGGGATGCGGATCGCTGCTCAAACCGTGCGTGTGCGTGACGTGCGCCGCCGCCCCGAACAGCATCAGCAGCACGCAGACCACTCCCACGATGGTTCGTGGAAGGCTGCGCGCACGGATTGCTGATCGCTCGGCGGTCATACGTTGCTAGGATGGTGAATGCCTGAACGGCAGATCGTGGAGAAATCTACGAGAATTGGAGCGCCGGGAAATCTCCCGGCGTTTTTAGTCAGTTGCAAAGAAATATAATATAGGAGGGTATATTAAATCCATAGGGAAGAGACACAATCTTGTCCCATCTCGCCAAGAACAAGGCAAAAACGCTTTCCCGCGTGCGCAGAATCAAAGGCCAGGTGGAAGCTGTCGAGCGGGCGCTCGAAAACGAAGCCGCCTGCGAGGAGATTTTGCAGCTTGTCGCCTCCTGCCGTGGAGCGTTGAACGGGCTCATGGCAGAGCTGATTGACGGCCACCTGCGCCATCACGTCCTGGATTCGGGCGGAGTCATTCGTCCTGCCCAGTTGCAGGCAGCCGACGAAGTCATGGCCATCGTGCGCAGGTATCTGAGCTGATTAAGGCTTAAATCAGGGCACGCGTGATGCACCGATCGAGTCGCTGCGCGTCAGGCTGGGCGGAAACACGCGCAGCCGCTCCACGCGGTGATCGGTTGCGGCCACAACTTCTATGCGCAGGCCGGCCGACTCGATCACCAGCACTTCGCCGGGTAGCGGAATGCGGCCCTCGATCTCGCTCACCAGTCCGCCCATCGTGGCGGCTTCGTATTCATCGCCCAGCTCCAGCGGCTCGCCGATCACGTCGGCGAGATGGTCGACAGGAAAACTTCCGGGAACGAGCCACGTCCCCGAAGGCTCACGCAGCGGCTCCTCGACGGGCGCGTCGGTTTCGTGCTCGTCGCGGATATTGCCCACGATCTGCTCAAGCAGGTTTTCGATCGTCACCAGCCCGGCGATGCCGCCGTACTCGTCGACCACCAGGCACATGTGCTGCTTTTCGCGCTGCATCTCGCGCAGCAGCTCGTAGCCGCGCTTGGTCTCCGGCACAAAAACGGCCGGCCGCTGGATGCTGGCCACGGTGCGCGTGCGCGCCTCTTCGTCGCTGATCTGCAGCAGGTCATGCGCAAACGCGATGCCAGTGATGTTATCCAGCGCGGCTGCATAGACAGGAACGCGCGAGTAGTTGTGCACGCGCAGCAGCTCAAGGAACCGCTCGAGCGTAATCTCGGCCGGAACGGCGAAGACCTGCGGACGCGGCGTCATCAGCTCGCGCACCAGCTTGTCGCCAAACTCTACCGCCGAGCGCACCAGCTCGCGGTCGCTCTGCTCCAGGATGCCCTCTTCCTCGCCGGCCTCAATCAGCGCATCCACATCCGGCGCCGGCTCTTCTTCCGCACCAACCGGGTGCTCGCTGAGCGCGGCCACTGAGAAGAAAAAACGGATGAAAGCGGTAATGGGCGTCATGACCCACAGCAGCAGCAGGATGGGCCAAAGCAGACGCGCCGTC
>JASIJX010000261.1 GCA_030049955.1 Acidobacteriaceae bacterium | reverse complement strand
GTGATCCTGCGGGTGTCGCCGCCTTCGGATGAGATGGCGATTTCGCCGGTGGCGCGTTTGCGGATGCTCTTGAACTTTTCGCCCCATTCGACGAGCACGAGGGAATCCGGCGTGAGCAACTCGTCGAGACCGAGGGTTTCGAGCTGGCGTTCGCCTTCGAGACGGTAGACATCGAGGTGGTAGAGCTTCACCGGCTTGCCATCGCGCGTGCCGTCGTACTCGTGGATAAGCGTGAAGGTGGGGCTGGTGACTTCATCGGGCTCGGCGGCGTCGAGGGCCTGGGCGATGCCCTTCACGAGTGTGGTCTTCCCCGTGCCCAGCTCGCCGCGCAGCAAGAGGAGCTGCGGCGGATTGAGCAATGCGACGAGCTTGCGGCCGACTTCCACTGTATCGGCGCCGCTCTGGGTCATGAATTCGTGGACCCTGCCTTCGGCAGTCTGCGCAGCCTCGTTCATCTCGGCATCCCTGGACCAGCATCGGGCCGCGTGCAATGCCCCTGCAACCAAACATATCCGCTCGGGGCGGTTTTGCGAAAGTCAAAAGACTGAAACTGAAATGCGTACGGTAAAAAACGCAGGCTGTCGGTGGCGAGCAGCGTGTGCTCGTCGGCATTGCTCACGGCGAAATCGGCGGCGAGGCCGTGCAGGTAGACGGCGGCTTCGACGGCCTGCGCGGGGTTTTCCGGGTGCTGCGCGAGGGTTGCGGCGATGATGCCGGTGAGCAGATCGCCACTGCCGCCTTTGGCCATGCCGGGGTTGCCGCTGGTGTTCACGGCCACGCTTCCATCGGGATGCGCGACGAGCGTGCGCGCGCCCTTGAGCACGAGGGTGACGCCGTTGCGCTGGGCGAAGGTGCGCGCGGTCTCGAGCCGGTTGGCCTGCACCTGAGCGGTGCTGATGCCGGCGAGGCGCGCCATCTCGCCGGGGTGGGGCGTTAGGACCAGCGTGCGGGGCGACTTTGAGCTCTGGGCGAGTTCGGCCAGCGACGCCGGGTGCGCGGCGAGGATGTTGAGCGCGTCGGCGTCGAGAACAGCAGGCATGCTCGTCGCGCGCAGAATATCCAGGAGGAATTTCGCGGTCTCGTCGTTCTGACCCATGCCAGGACCGATGGCGAGAACATTTTTCCCGGCGGTGAAGGCGGCGACGCGGTCCGGCGCTGCATTGGCTGCGGCGATGTGGCCGTCCGGAGTGGCATCGAGCGGCCAGGTCATGAGTTCAGGCACGTACGAAGCGACGGCAGCGAGAGCAGGCGCAGGCACGGCGGCGGTGACGAGGCCGGCGCCGGCGCGCAGTGCGCCCAGACTCACCATGGCAGGCGCACCCGACTTGCCTCCGGCGCTGCCGAATGTGCCGCCTACGGCCAGCACATGACCGAATTTGCCTTTGTTGGAGTCGGCCGCGCGGGGACGCTGGACGAGTTCCAGCGATGCGCCCGCCCAATGAAGCCGCTGGGATGAGAGGATTGCTTCCTCCGGCGAGCCGATGGGCGCAACGACTACGGGCTGGTCCCAGCGGCGCGTCAGCTCGCCGAAGACATGCGCCGGCTTGGGCGCGGTGAAGGTAATAACAGCATCGGCGGGAAAGACGGGGCCGTCAGGCGTCGCGCTGGTTGAGTCAGCGGGCCAGCCCGAGGGCAGGTCGATTGCGAGTGAGGGCGCGGAGCAGGCGCGGACCCATTCGAGCGCGGCCAGCGCCAGGCCTTTCATCGGCGGCTTGAAACCCGTTCCCAGAAGCGCGTCGATCAGCAGGTCGCATTGGAGCGCGTCGTTGTGCCGCGCAAACTCCTCTGGCGTGGCTACGGCATGCACGCGGCCTTGAATTGGGCTGTTAAGCTCCCGCCAGGCAATGGCGGCATCGCCGGCGATGCCGTCGGGCGAGCCGGCGAGCAGCGTGGTTACTTCGAGGCCGGCTTCAGCGAGCAGCCGCGCGGTCATCATGCCGTCGCCACCGTTGTTGCCGCGGCCACAGAGAACGGTGATGCGGCGAGCGCGCGGGAAATGCAGCCGCGCAAGCCCGGCGACGGAAGCTGACGCGGCGCGCATCAGGTCGATGGATGGTATGCCGAAGCGCTCGGTGGTGGCCCGGTCGCAGGCCTGCATCTCGGCTGCGGAAAGTACGTTGATCATTGCGGCAAGCTCCGTGCCATCGATGCCATTGTATTCGGACGCCATGCTTACTTTGGCTGCGCATTCCCTCCGGGGTTAAAGCTCTATAGCGGGGCGCCGCTGATCGTACGGACTAATGCCCGTACGCTTCTCGACCTTTAGCCTGTGCCTTTGCCGGTCAAAAAAGGCCGCAGAAATGTCACTAAAAAGTAATTATTTATGCAGCTCTCAGCCATAACTGAATCGCTTTGGCTGCTGGTGCGACGACGGCAACAAAAACTCTTGCGGCCTTTATACCTTTTCCGTATACTCCGCTCAAATCCCGTTGAATTGCTGGACTGGCCGAACAGATTTTCAACGAGTTTTCTCTCCTTCCATACGACTGCGGTATTCGCGCTCTGAACTTTTGTTCCGTTCTTCTTTTAGAGCTGCTGAACGCGCTACGACCGACTGCACCAGTGTTCTGTTTTCCGCCGCATTTTTCGCGGCCAAGAAGTCGTTCTCGAGACGCACGCAGAAGCAACACCACCTTTCTTTGGAGGCAATATGAGATTCAATCGATTCCTTGTCCTTGCCCTCGGATCGGCTGTATTTGCCGTTGCCGGATGGGGGCAGTCCACCGCCAGCCTTACGGGCACCGTAACCGACCCCACGGGCGCCGTTGTGGCCAACGCGCGCGTGGTGGTGCACAGCCTTTCGACGGGCGCCGATCGCGTGATCCAGACCGACTCAGCTGGGATCTACGCTGTTCCCTCGCTGCAGCCGGGCGATTACAGCATCCAGGTGACGGCTTCCGGGTTCAGCACGTTCTCGGTGCCGAAGGTGACGCTCGAAGTCGATCAGAGCGCCACTGAAAACATGCGGCTGGCCGTTTCGGCTACCGGAGTAACGGTCGAGGTGAACACGGCTGAGACGCAGATAGAGGAGCAGACCATCACCGTAGGCCAGGTGATTGACAACACGGCGGTGCAGAACCTGCCGCTGAATGGGCGGCACTTCCTGGACCTGACGGTACTGACGCCGGGCGGCGTGGTGGCCGATACGGCCGGCAGTCTCACATCGCCGAGCCGCGGCCTGGGCGCCAACTCGTTCATTACGGCCGGCAACCGCGAGGACTCGGTAAACTTCCAGATCAACGGCATCAACCTGAACGACATCAGCCAGAACCAGATCACCTTCCAACCGTCGATCAGCACCACGTCAGAGTTCAAGATCGATAACTCGACCTTCAGCGCCGAGTACGGGCGCAGCGATGGGTCGATTGTGAGCGTGGCTACGAGGTCGGGAACCGATCACTTCCACGGCGAGGCCTTCGATTATTTCCGCAACGAGGCGCTAGACGCGCGCAATTACTTCAACCGTGCTTTCAATGCGACGACCGGAGTGCCGCTTACGGCAGGCACGGGAGACAAGGCGCCGCTCAAGCGCGATAACTTTGGCGGCGATGGCGGAGGGCCCATCTGGAAGGGGCACACGTTCTTTTATGGCAGCTATGAAGGGTTGCGTCAGCATCAGGGGATTCTGCAGAACAGCCCGGTGATCTCGGCGGCGAACCAAACCGCCATCGCGGCGAACGCGGCCAACGAACCGATTGCGGCTAAGCTCGCCGCGCTGATTCCGTTGCCTAACAGCGGGAGCAACTTTGTTTCGTTCACGCCGGGGCCTGTGAATATCGACCAGTACACGGGCGACATTCTGCACAACTTCAGCGAGAAGGATTCGCTGCACGGCTTCTACGCGTTCCAAAACGACATTCGCACCGAGCCGGCACTGCAGGGAGACACGATTGAAGGCTGGGGCGACCACAGGCATGCGCACCGGCAGATCGGCACGCTGAGCGAGACGCACATCTTCGGCTCGAACCTGGTAAACGAAGCGCGGCTGGGCTATAACCGCATCTTCATCACCTTTAATCCGGCCAACCTTACCAACCCCACGAGCGTGGGACTGGAGGATGGACTGAGCGGCAATGTGGGCTTGCCGCAGACCACGCTTTCTGACATCGGCCTGACCTTCGGCGGACCGTCGGGATTCCCGCAGGGCCGCACGGACACGACTGGCGTGCTGGCTGACACGCTGTCGCTGCTCAAGGGCAAGAACACGATAAAAACGGGCGTCGAGTTCCGCCGGTATCTGGTGGCCAGCTTTGCAGCCAACATCGGCGCAATCACTTTCACGACTTCAACCACACCCACCAGCCTGTTCCAGACCGACCAGACCACTGTGTTCAGCGTGCAGCCGAATAACGTCACGAGCCGCATTTACGACAACGCACTGGGCGCCTTTGTGCAGGATAACTACAAGGCCACGCCGCGGCTGACGCTGGAGCTGGGCATGCGCTGGGAATGGAACGGGACGCCGGTGGAAGGCGCCAACCGGCTTACCATTTTCAATCCTGCCAACGATACGCTCACGCAGGTGGGCACGAACGGGCTCTCGCCCACAGCCTCTTATGGCCAGAACTACAACTTCGAACCTCGGCTGGGCTTTGCGTGGGACGTGACAGGCGCGGGCAAAACGGTGCTGCGCGGCGGATACGGCTATCTGGTCGATCAGCCGGTATCAGGCGTGGTTTCCCCCATGGCTTCGAATCCGCCTTTCAGCACGGCGGTTTCCTATAACAGTTCCACGCCGATTCCGCTTAATGCGCTCTATGCCGACGCCAAGCTATCCGGCGTCGCGCTGTCCTGGGTAAACCCGAAGTTCTCGAATGCTTACATCGAGAGCTACAACCTGAACCTGCAGCAGGCGCTGCCCGGCGGCATGATCATGCAGCTTTACTACGACGGCTCGCTGGGCCGCCACCTGCTTATCATTACCAACGCCAACCAGCCGGTGGGCGCGTCTACGGTTCATCCGTTCGCCAATCTGTCGGCCAGCAGTCCGGTGGATCCGGGCGGGGCTATCGGCTCCAATATCGGCGAGCGCAACAGCATCGGCTTCTCCGACTACAACGCGCTGTGGGCGGTGATCAGCAAGAACATGAGCAACGGGCTCGACTTCAGCATGAACTACGAGTGGACCAAGTCGATGGACATCAACTCGCTTGGCTCTCAAGGGGTGTTAAACATACCCGACAGCACGAATCCCCATGAGAATTACGGGCTCTCGGATTTCGATGTGCGCAATCACATTGCCGGGATCGCGGTGTACAACCTTCCGTTCAAGGGCAACCGGTTCAAGGAGGGCTACCAGCTTTCGAGCATCTTCCAGTGGCAGACGGGCAATCCGGTGAACATCGTATCGGGGAGCGAGGCCTGGAACGGGTTGACTGGCGATGCGCGACCCAATCTGGTGGGCCATTATGTTCGCCAGAAGCAGCAGCTTGGCGGTTCTGCCAATGTGACGCTGATTTCGGATCCCGGCAGCACTGCGTATGGCGGGTCGGTATGCGACCTGACGAACTTCACTTCGGCTTGCATCTTCGAGGTACAGGGAACGCAGGCGAGCTCAACAGGGGCAACCGCACCAAGCGCATACACCGGGCTAGGCGCCATGCAGCGGAACGCGATCACCGGGCCTGGGTATGCCGATCTTGACATGTCAGGCGAGAAGGACACGAAGCTTATCGGCGAACGGCTCAGCTTTAACTTGCGCGTGGATGCCTTCGATATTCTGAACCATCCGAATTTCGGGCAGCCCTCGGGCAACGTGCAGTCGTCGCTTTTCGGCCAGATCACATCGACGCGATTTGCGACGAGCGATGGCGGCTCGTCGCGCCAGTTGCAGATCAGCGGAAAGTTTGTCTTCTGATTTGCTGGACGAATTCAAGGGCGTGCGTTACGAGGGCGGTTTAGGAAAGTGTGTGGGGTCACCAAAATCGTGCAAGGCCGCCGCTCCTTGTGGTCGCGGCGGCTCAGCAGTGATGGTTTCTGCCTGTAGCATTTCCTAAACCGCCGTATGCGGGCGCACGCCCGTTTGCATTTTTGCGAGGAGATTTTCGATGCGCCGACGCACGTTTATTCAGACTCTGCCGCTTGCAGCCGCGGGAGCGGCACTTATTGGAAATGAAACCAGCAACGCTCTTGATCCCACATCGCTGGAGCATCCGCTGGCACCGTTTCAGGCACCCGGGCAGGAACGCTTTACACGGCCCGACGTACACGCGGGCGACAGGCCCTCGGGCGCGAGCTTTGCCTCGCGGTCGCCAGCGCTCGGCTTGAATGGCGCGGCGGGAACGGCGCATCCGCTGGCGACACAGACGGCCATCGACACGCTCAAGCGCGGCGGCTCGGCGGTGGATGCGGCAATTGCGGCAAATGCAGTGCTGGGCTTTGTTGAGCCGGTCAGCTCGGGACTGGGCGGCGACTGTTATGCGTTCGTGTGGGATCCGAAGCTGGGCAAGGTGACGGGCATGGCCAGCTCCGGCCGGTCGCCTAAATCGCTCACGCTCGAAACGGTGCGGTCACGAGCGGTGAACGGTCACATTCCGGCGCTGGGCGCGGTCAGCGTTTCGACGCCAGGGTGCCTGGGCGGCTGGTGGGCGCTGCACCAGCGCTACGGCAAGCTGAAATGGGTCGAACTTTTTGAGCCGGCGATCTATGCGTGCGAAAATGGCGATCCTACGCCGCAAATTATTGGTTTCTATTTGAAGCGCAATATGGCGGCTTTCCTGCGGGCGAACTCCGGCGTGGAGGAAACAGCGAATGCCGTGCATACCTACATGCCGGGCGGCGTGGCGCCCAACGAGTACGATGTGCGGCGCAATCCTGACCTGGCGCACACCTACCGGATGATCGCCACCGGCGGTCGCGACGTGTTTTACGACGGGCCGATTGCCAAAACCATCGATGCGTATTTCAAGCGCATCGGCGGATGGCTTTCTGCCGAGGATTTGCGCGAGCATCATGCCGAGTGGGTTGAGCCGCTGGTGACGAACTACCGCGGCGTGGACGTGTACGGCATGCCGGCCAATACGCAGGGACTGGCTACGCTGCAGATGCTCAATATTATCGAAAACTTCGATCTGCGCGGCTTCGGGTTTCAATCGCCGCAGTCTTTGCAAGTACAGGTGGAGGCCAAGCGGCTTGCCTATGAGGACCGCGCGCGCTATTACGCGGATCCGCACTTCGCCCAGATTCCGATCGAGTGGCTCAAGTCGAAGGAGTATGCGAAAGAACGTGCGAAGCTGATTCGCCTCGACCGGATTCTCGATCCTGTTTATCCCGGTGAGGCGCCGAGCCATGGCGACACTACCTACTTCACCACCGCCGACAAGGACGGGATGATGGTGTCGATTATTCAGTCGAACTTCCGCGGCATGGGGTCGGGGCTGGTGGCTGACGGGCTGGGATTCATGTTTCAGGACCGCGGGCAGCTCTTCTCGTTGAAGGACGGACATCCGAACATCTACGCGCCCGGCAAGCGGCCGTTCCAGACAATTATTCCCGGCTTCGCGGTGCGCGATGGAAAACCGTGGCTGGCGTTTGGCGTGATGGGCGGCGACATGCAGCCGCAAGGGCAGTCGCAGATCATCATCAACCGCGTGGATTACGGGCTGGATGTGCAGGGCGCGGCCGACAGCCCGCGCTGGCATCACGAGGGGTCGTCGCAGTCGATGGGCGAGGATCGGCCGGGACTGGGCTCGCGCGGGTTGCTGCATCTGGAATCGGGCGTGCCGATCGACACGCGCAAAGCGCTGATCGATCTGGGCTGGCCAATGGGGCCGAGCGATGGAGGATTTGGCCGCTACGAATGCGTCGAGCACCGCATAGAGGGCACAGACCGCGTGTACGCAGCAGGCAGCGAAGTGCGCTGCGACGCGGTGGCGTTGGCGTATTGATCTCGTGTTTACTTCGGATTTGGTTAGCGGCGCTCGCGAAAGAAATTGCGCAGCAACTCGGCGGAAGCTTCTGCGCCAATTCCCTGCTCTACCTGCATCTGGTGGTTGAGGCGGGGGTGGTTCAGCACGGAAAGCACCGAGCCGCAGGCTCCTGCCTTGGGATCGGCGGCGGCGTAAACCAGCCGGTCGAGGCGTGCGTGAATCATGGCGCCGGCGCACATGGCGCAGGGCTCGAGCGTGACGTAGAGCGTGCAGCCGCCAAGACGATAGTTGCCGAGGGCTGCGGCGGCGGCGCGCAGGGCGATGATTTCAGCATGCGCGGTTGGATCGTTGTCGCGCAGCACGCGGTTCTGGCCGCGGGCGATGATTGCGTCATCGTGGACGACCACAGCACCGATGGGGACTTCGCCGGCATCGGCGGCGCGGCATGCTTCGGCCAGTGCGGCTTGCATGGGGTCGCTGTCGGCGGGTAGAGGATTTTCTTCGGTGATCATTGAAGGTTCAGGATTATTTTAGTGGGGTGCGCTGCAGGCCTGTAGGGGCGCTCGCGGCTGCTGTAGATCGCGGAGAAAAAGCAACCGCAGATCCTTCGCTCGTTTCCCGTCGGGAAACTCTCTCTGGATGACAATGCTTTGGCGCGCAGCTGTGTTGGCTACTTGTGCGGCTATACGGGGCCGGCGAAGGGGAGATCTTTCCAGACGAGATACTCATCGAGCAGCTCGGCCACCAGCACCGCGGTGGGCACTGCGACCAGCGCGCCCTCAACGCCGGCGAGGCCGAAGCCCAAGAGCAGCGCGACGATAATCGACAGTCCGGGAAGGTTGACGCGGCTCTGCATGATGCGCGGCGTCAGATAGGAGTTCTCGACCTGCATGTAAACCAGGTAAAAGACGGCCACGCCGATGACGCGCGTCCACGAGTCGATGGCGGCAATGAAGAGAACGAGCACGATGCTAATGGCCGCGCCGAGCACGGGGATAATGTTGAGCAGCCCTGTGAGCACGCCGAGCGCGTAGGCATAGCGGACGTGAAGCAGCGCGTAGACCGTGGTGCTGCAAACGCCGAGGATGAGCATGAGGCTGGCCTGGCCGAGGAGCCATCTCTCCATGCGGATGGCAGAGCGGCGCAGCGTCTGGTCGAGACGCTCGCGGCGCTGCAGCGGAATAAACGACAGGAACCATCGATAGGCGATGTCGCCCTCGAGGATGAAGTAGACGGTGAGGATGATGCCGGTGGCGATGTCGGTCAGCCTGGTCGCCACATCCTTGGCGGAATGCAGAATGCCAGTTGCGGTCTCACTGGCCATACCCTGCAGCCGCTCACTTAGCTGGCCAAAGTCCATCCGGTTGATCAGCGGAATCCGATGCACCTTGCCGATGAGCTGCGGCAGCGCGGGGGACGACTGCGTGCTGATCTGCTCCAGATCGTGCACGACTGGTGGGACAGCCAGATATCCGAAGCCGGCGAGGAACGCGGCCACCGCTATCAGCATGAGAGCGACGGCCGCGCCCTTTTTCGGACGCCAGCGGCCAATGTGCAGACGCTCGACGGCCTGCACCACCGGCATGAGCACCACGGCAAAGAGCGCAGAGACGTAAAGAATGATCAGCTCAATGCGCAGAATCCACGCCAGGTACCCGGCAATGGCGAGGGCGAATGCAAAGACGATGTTGGCGCGCGGAGTACGGTGCTTTCTCGTTAGGTCTGTCATGCCTTGGCCTTGCAAATTCCGAGCGAATGAACTTGGAGCGGGCCTTCGATTCCTGTTCTCTATTCCCTGCTCCCTACTGGTCGCCGCCGAGGATGGAGCCGATGACGCCCCCGAGGATTCCTCCGCCGATGGCTGGCGCGACCTGGCGGGATTCGCCCTGCGGCAGATACTCGCTGATCTGGTGCGCTAGGCGGGAGATGGGCAGCGTTTGCAGCCACACGGCGCCGGGGCCGACGAGCTCGGCCAGAAACAGGCCGTCGCCGCCGAAGATCATGTTGCGGATGCCGGGGACCATCATGATCTGAAAGCCGACGCTCGTTTGAAATGCGCCGACGTGGCCGGGATGCACGCGCAGCACTTCGCCGGGAGCGAGATTTTTTTGCACGAGCTCGCCCGAAAGCTCAAGCCAGGCCGTGCCCATGCCGCCGACGCGCTGAAGCAGGAAGCCATCGCCACCGAAGACGCCCGCGCCGAGCGACTGCTGGAAGCCGACGCTGATGGTGACCTGCGGAGTGGCGCAGAGAAAGCCGTGGCGATGGACCAAGTACTCCAGCCCGTTGCCCAGCTCCACGGGAACGATGTGGCCAGGGACTTTGGTGGCAAAGGAAACGGTGCCGGGATACTGCATGGCGCGGTACTCGGTCATGAAGATGCTGCCGCCGCCGGCCACGCGCTTGAGCACGCCGAAGAGCCCGCCGCCTCCGCCCATCTGCGTGTGCGTCGCCATCTGGATGGAGCCGGTCATCCAGGAGAGCTCGCCGCTCTCAGAGAAGACGCTCTCGTTGGGCTGAAGGTCGATTTCCAGCACCGGCATGGTGGTGCCCTGAATGCGTGCCTGCATGATTGCCTCCCTGGGGTCAGTGTACACAGGCGGCTGACAGCCGACAGTCAACAGCTCACAGTTCGCAGATGGCGATTTGGCGATGGCACGCAGCGGATTGGAGAAAAGAGGCTGCCAGTGTTGTAGTCTCCCACCCTTTTCGCGATGGAACTGCGAAAAGGATGAAGCACGGACGCCTTTTGAAGGATGAGCTGAGAACTATGAGCTGCTTCTCAGGCTGCGCAGCGCGGGATAGAGCTTTCGCCAGTTGGCGTAGCCGGTCTTGTATGCTTCGAGATCGGCGGCATCGGGCTCGACGCGTTCGGCCACGCGGATGGCCTGCGCACAGGCTTCGTCGAGATTGGCCCAGTGTCCTGCGGCCACGCCCGCCATTAGCGCACAACCAAATGCTCCGCCTTCTTCGGCGACGAGCACTTCCACGGGATGCGCATAGATGCCGGCCTGAATGCAGCGCCAGAGCGCGCCGCGCGCGCCGCCGCCGCCGAGCCGGATGCCGTTGACGGGAATGTTGAGCTCATGGAAGAGCGTGAAGGTGTCTTCGAGCGAATAGGCGACGCCCTCGAGCACGGCGCGCACGAAATGGGCCGAAGTGGTTTTCGCGCCGATGCCGGTGAATGCGGCGCGGACTTCCGGATCGAGATGCGGCGTGCGCTCGCCGAGCAGATACGGCGCCCACTGCACGCCTTCGCTGCCCGCGGGAATCTGCGAGGCGGCCTGGTTGAGACTGTCGTAGCTCTGGCCGGTGAAGAACGTATCTTTGAGCCAGCTCAGGCTGAGGCCGGCGGACTGGGTTACTCCCATTACGTGCCATACGCCCGGCACGGCGTGGCAAAAAGTGTGCAGGCGGCCTTTGGGATCCTTGGTGGGCTCGGCGGTGGCGGCAAAGACCACGCCAGATGTGCCGATTGTCGCCGAGACGCTGCCCGGCTGCAGAATGCCCATGCCAACTGCGCCGGCTCCCTGGTCGCCTGCACCGGCCGCGACAGGCGTGCCGGCGTCGAGTCCGGTGATCTGCGCAGCCTTGTCGCTGATGCGGGCACAGATTTCGGGCGACTCGTACACCTTCGGCAGCCAACTCATCGGAATACCCGCGGCTTCGGCGACTTCGCGCGACCAGCGGCGATGCGTGACATCGAGAAGAAGCGTGCCCGAGGCTTCCTGGACGTCGATGGCGAACTCACCGGTGAGACGATAGCGCACGTAGTCCTTGGGGCACATTACATGGCGGATTTTGGCGAAGATCTCCGGTTGGTTCTTTTTGACCCACAGCAGCTTGGTGAGCGTGAAGTTGGGCAGTGCGGGATTGCAGGTGAGTTCGATGAGCCGCTCGTAGCCGATGGTTTGGTTGAGCCAGTCGCACTCGGGCTGCGTGCGGGTGTCACACCAGATGAGCGCGGGGCGCAGCACTGCGCCATTCTCGTCGAGCATGACGGCGCCATGCATTTGGCCGGTGAGGGCGATGGCGACGACGCGATCGCGGGGTTCGGACGACGCGGCAATGGCGCCGTTGATGGCGTCGATGGCTGCGCGCCACCAGTCTTCCGGATCCTGCTCCGCCCATCCGGGATGCTCGGCGCGAAAGGGCGCGTGCTCGCTTGAAGCCGAGCCCATCAGCGTTCCCGCAGCGTCTACTACCACCGCCCGCGTTCCGCCCGTTCCCACGTCAATGCCCATGAACCACATATCCGTACCCCCTTCGCCAGGATCTGACTGCGCGCACCAGCAGCTTGCAGATTGCGGCGCAACTCTGCAGATGCTCGGCAGGCAAATCGAATAAATCGCTTTTCTCTGCGCCCGCAGCATAGCAGTTCAGGCGGCGAAGGAGAAAGCGGGCGTCTGGAGTCAGTTTCCTGCGGGGGCTGCCGGCGTGGATATCCGACTGACGTCGATTGTCAGCGGCTGATCGAGCACGATCTGGAACTGCCAGCCGGAGTCGAAGAGAATGTAATCGAGGTTGGTAGCGCGATGGTGTGCCCACAGCAGCATGCCAATGGTGAAAGCAGCACTCCCGCCCAGGATTCCACCTATAACGACCGCCGGGGAAGGTCCAACCTGCGGCAGTGGTGGCGGCGTGGGTTGTTGCTGCTGGGCAGGCATGTAACTGGCGCGGACGAGATGCGCTTGCGGCGTTGCAGAGGGCGCTTCGTCCGGCTTACTCGTCAAGTCGGATTCGGCTGCTTCGGTTTGAGACGCGGGTGTATCGGGCGCGTCGAGTTCGGCCTGAGCGTTCTCTGCATCCAGCGGCACCGAGTAGCCATTGGCGAAGAGAAGCCGCGTGAAATGGATTTTGACCTGCGGCAGGCCGTTACTGCCGGCGCGCCGATTGATTGCCTGAATCGCACCTTCTGCGTAGGTGCCGGCTGGAATCGCGACTTGATTTCCGGCAGTCACCGGAAACGCGACGGTGGCGCGCACGGCATCGCCGGGCTTGGTGGATTTGCTACGAACAGGGTTGATGAGGGTGAGCGGGATGGAGGCGCCAGCGGGTAGCGTGACGTTACTCGCCTGCGCCGGTGCGGCAGATGGCGCCGCGTTCTGAGCTGGAACGGCTGGTGCGGGTGCAGCGTTCTGCGAAAGCGCGTTGGGCATCTGCACAGCGAGAAATGTGATCATCGAAACCACGGCAACAAAGCGGGAGAACATTGGGCTCTTCCTTTTCTGGTTGTCCGGTCTGGCTGGACTGCGTGGATCAGTGCGCAGCTGGTGGAGGCTGCTCCTGGCCCGGCGAACGGTTCGCCGGGATGTTTGGGTTCACGGGTGTACTCGAAATCACCATCGGGGGTACGGGACAGCTGCGGCCCGGGAAGCCTGGCGTTCCGGGCGTGCCAGGAATGACCGTATCGGGCGTTCCGGGTGTGCCGGGAATCACGGTATCGGGCATCCCCGGACCGCCGGGAATGACGGTATCGGGAGTGGGTGGAGTTCCCGGAATCACGGTATCGGGAGAGCCCGGTATGCCGGGAGTGCCCGCGATCGGCCGGCAAAGAGATGCCGATTTGAACTGACCCGGCGCGGGCGCATGGGAGAGCGGCAGTGCCGCGGCAGCCTGCGCGGCGTCGAGCACGAGCGGCGAGGCAAGCGTGATCTCGACCTGCGCGCCGTTGTCGAGAAGCAGATCGTTGCTTGGGCTTACCTGCACAGCCACGTCGATCAGGCTGGGCGCATTGTTTTGTACGCTTGCCGCCATTGCCAATGCCGGCAACGAGACCACATATCCGTTCGCGAAGATGATCTGCGTGAAGAGAATCTCAATTTGGGCGCGATTCGAGCGCCGCGTTGGGCGCATGAGCTTTTCGATTGCGCCTTCGACGTAAGTACCAGCAGGAATAATTACGTGATCGCCTGCGACCACGGGGAATGTCGTCTGTGCATAGATCGCGGATCCCGGCGCTGCTGCATTCGCCCACAACGGGCGAATGAGAGCTACTTCCAACTTCGTTCCGGAACTCAGAGTGATTCCCGCGCTGGTTGCGGCGGGCACCTGCGCCATGCACGCCGCCTCGAAAGCAAGGAAGAAAAAGCATGAAACGAGAGCGGACCCCAATCTGCTCATCGATGCTACCCCTAACCTGCAACCCGTCTGATAATAATGACGTAGAGCGGCTTCAGAATGTTGCGCCGGGTGGCGCGGGCTGTACGCACAGGCGAAAGTGGATCTTCCCAATGTGGGACAATTCTCGTCCATTTTGC
>JASIJX010000260.1 GCA_030049955.1 Acidobacteriaceae bacterium | reverse complement strand
GTCAGGCGCTTCACGTCCGCGGGTGAATGAATCGACTGTAATGTTGTTCCCATGCAGGTCCTGCACCCCGGGGGAAATCCCGGCCAGCCTCGACCGTTCCCGTGGAAATCGTTTTTTCCGGTAACCCGGGTTCAGTGGAGCCAGACCCCGGCGAATCAAATCCTGTGAGTCAAGTTCCGTGAATCAAGCCCAATAGTGAGCCGCGTATTAGCCAAATCGAGCGGCGGTAATCGGCTTACGCGGCAAAAACAGTAGGACCCCGCGCAAGGGGGCATTCGATCGCTAAAGTGCCAGCTTTTAGTATACCCGGAGGCAAATTCCGCCCCTCCCGGTTAACACGGCCCCGAAAAATCAGTTGCTCTAGGCTCTCGCGCGGGCTCTTGCTCGAAGTCCCGGGCAGAGGGAAAGACATTCGCGGCGCGGGAGTTGACCGGATCTAATCCCCGTGCGGCTTCGATCCCCTAACTTCGATCCCCGGATGCTATTCTTCCCCCGATGCACGGCCTTGTGCTGTTCAAAACCGTTGCCGTGGCCATGCTTATCCTGGCCAACGCGTTTTTTGTGGCCGCTGAGTTCGCGCTCGTCTCCATTCGCGAAACCCGCATCGAGCAGCTCCTCGAGGACGGCGTACCCGGGGCGCGCGCCGTGCGTAGACTGCAGAGCGGCATCGAGGATCTGCTGCCCGCAGTGCAGCTCGGCGTCACGCTCTGCTCACTGGCTCTCGGCTGGATCGGCGAGCCGCTGGCTACGCAGCTTCTGGCGCCCGTGCTGCCGGTCTTCGGCCATCCCGTTTACGCGCGTGTGGTGGCGCTGGTCCTCGGCTTTGCGTTTATTACCTATTTCCATGTCGTCATCGGCGATCTGGTTCCCAAATCGCTCGCGCTGCGCCGGTCTGAGGCGCTGGCCGTCTCTGTCGCCCCAGCGATGCTCGCATTCATGGCCGTAGTCCGCCCGGCTGTGCGCCTGCTGCGCAACTCCGCATCCGCAGTTCTCCGCGGCTTTGACGTTCCGCTCAGCGAGCGTGCCGCCGTCCACTCGGCCGAAGAGCTCAAGCTCATCGTCACCGCCGCCCGGCGCATGGGGTTGCTCCCGCCGTTCCAGGAAATGCTCATTCACCGTGCCGTTGAGCTCGACGAGGTCCCGGTGCGCGAGATCATGACTCCGCGCCAGAAGATCGTTTCGTTGCCCTCGGGCATGACCGTCCAGGAAGCCATGGCGCGCATCATCGCCCGCCATCATTCCCGCATTCCCGTTTACGACGAGACGCGCGGCCCCGAGCATATTGTCGGCGTGGTCTACGCGCGGGACCTGGCCAGGATCGAGTTCTTCCGGCGGACTTCAGCGGAATCGGGCGCTCAGTCCGGCGCGCAATCCGCCGGGCAACCGGGAACTTCGCCCGTCGAGCTGCGCGTGAGCCCAGTTGAATTGCAGTTGGGTCAGATCATGCGCGATGTCCTCATCGTGCCGGAGACCAAGTCCGTCCTCGACCTGCTGCGCGAGTTCCAGCAACGGCGCCGTCATCTGGCCATCGTTGTGGACGAGTATGGCTCTATCGTCGGCCTGGTCACGTCCGAAGATGCCATTGAGCAGCTCGCCGGAGAGCTCGAGGACGAGTTCGACATTCCCACTCAGCCGCTCTTGCCCTCGCGCACGGGACAGTTCGTGATGGACGGCGGCGTAAACCTGCGCGACCTTGAAACCCAGATGAAATGGGACCTGCCGCGCGAGGGCGGCGTGGAGACTCTTGCCGGCTTCATGCTGTTCCGGCTGGGTCATATTCCTCAGGCCGGGGAATCAGTCGTTTATGAAGGCCGGCGGCTGACTGTGCTCGAAATGGACGGCCGCCGGATCGCCCGAATTTTGGTTGAACCGGCCAGTCAACCGGCGGGCTCTCAGTCAGATGGTTCCCAGGCAAAAAGCGCTCGGGTAGAAACTACCTGACCGCTCGCCTGTAGATTCTTCCCCGCGCTGCAAAAATTACACTCCCTGCCCCTCCATCCGCTCCCGGTGGCTCCCAAGTTTTCCACAGGCTTATTCTAAATTATCCGTTTATTTTCTGTAGTTTGCGGCAATAGTGTCGTCTCGGCCCCACTTTGGCATTCCCCGTGCCATAGGTAAGGGCAAGAGGCACTGTCCTGGAGCCAATGCGACCGGATAAGTAAGGCCTCGACAACAACGAACGATCGCAACGAGGGAACTCAATGAACAACATTGCGGGTTATCTTTCCAGATCTTTTCCGCGCCAGGCAGCGATCATCGTGCTGGCCTCGGCGATCGGTTTCCCGGTTTGGGCCCAACAGACGCAGCAGCCGCAGACCCCACCTGCCACGGTAGATCAGAACGCCCAGAACGCGCCGGCGCAGACCGCGGATCAGAATGCGGCAACCACCCTCGAGCAAAACACGGCGCAGAAGCCGGCGAAAGAAGGCTTCTGGGGCCGCATCAATCCCATGGCCCGCAAGAAGTGGGTCAAGAAGCAGATCGATCCGCTGAACGACCGGCTCAATGAGCTCGACCAGGTGAACGCCAAGAACGCGCAGGACATCAAGGACGTGGATGCCCGGGCGCAGGCCGGCATTCAGAAGGCGCAGGCTTCGGCCGACCAGGCTAACCAGGCGGCCAACGCGGCCGGGCAGCAGGCGCAGGCAGCCGACAGCGCCGCGCAGCAGGCCTCCAACCATGTGGACACGATCAATGGCACCGTCAACGGACTCGACCAGTACAAGCAGGTCACGGACGTGGAGGTTACTTTCCGTCCGGGTTCCGTAACCATGACGGAGGATTCGAAGCAGAAGCTTGATCAGCTGGCGGCCAGCCTCACCGGCCGTAACGGCTACATCCTCGAGATGGACGCGCAGGCTCCCGGCAACGGCAGCGTCGGCATTCAGAGTTCCGAAAAGCTGGCTGACGCTGTGAAGCGCTATCTCGTCACCGATCACCAGATTCCCATCTACCGCATGCACTCTGTCGCCCTGGGTAACGTCCAGGTGGCCGAGAACGACGAGCAGGACAACGGCCGACCGGCCCACGTCCGCACTCGCTCCGTGCATGTCCGGGTGATGGAAAACAGTTTGGCGGCCCCTGGCACGGCATCCCCCCAAGGTGCTGCGCCTGCGAGCGGTCCGGAACAGCAGTAAAGTCGCGGCCATCCTCCCCCCCGAGAGGCTGTGTAACCGGGCCGACGGCCACCCCGCCGTGAGGCCGCCAACCAAGCTCTCGCAACGCGAGAGAACCAAGGCAACTTGGCCCCCGCCAAAAACGGGGGCCGTTTTTTTTGCCTGGCGTTGCCTGGGGTGATGTCAAGACTCTTCCGGTCCCGGATCGGGGCCAACTGTTTGAAAACAAGCGCCAGCGTTGCCCGGCAAAAATTGCCGAAATATACCCGCCGTTTCCCTACACTGCAAAGTGCGGTTGATCTCCGGCAGCGCAAAGACTCACGGCCATTTGTTTCACACACTTGTTCGGCGGGCAGGAGCTAAGTCATTTGTTTCTCACACTTGCGGTGCTTGACCTTTATTTTCATGCACTTGCGAGGCGACGGTGATTAAGGGCAATAAATGATTTGACTAACCCACCTGCCGATCCGGTAGGATTCTCCCTATCCGAGGAACTAGAGGAGAGAAAATGGGCGAACTCATCGTTGCCATTATTGTGGGCGTTTTCCAGACCTACTTGATGTGGATGCAAAACGAAATTTTCAAAAAACAAAATGAGATTTTTGAGTTTCAAGCAGGAAAAGGGAAGCTAGACATGAACGAAAACTCCTCTAGATCTGCCAAAGTAAAACGGTATTGGCCACTGGCACTAATGGCGTTGTTCGCCTTGGTATCTTGGGGCTCAGTCCTCTTTGCCTATTATGAGAACGTCTACAGGGCCGCCCGAATTTTAGATTTTGATCAACCGGAATCAGGCGCACCATTGGCGGGATACGGCGGAGCGCCAGGTTCGTGCTATGGGATTATCAATGGAAATGTTCCAATGGTAGCGGCGCATCAATCAGATTACAGAGCGGCGATCGCGTGCTTTCTTTTCGACGGGACGGAAGACATTCTTGACGCTCCTAGGTTGCAGGTAAGCAGGCTTTACGATTTGAATCCAGGTAATATAACGATGCGCGCCAACTATTCTCCAGAATTTATGCAATATCAAGCCAAGACGCATCCCATAGGAATCGAGGTTGCACTCCTCCTTGTTCCAATTGGAACCGACATTACAGATCTTTCGACGCTTCGCGAAGCACGCAATTTAAAAGTCCACATTCTCGGTATTGGCATGGCTGGTGAATTCCAAGTGCGATCGCCTACCCCACCCTCGGCTCAACAATAAGAAGCTTATGTGCCATAATCAAGTCGGGCTAAAATGAGCAATCCGAGCAAGAAAATCGAAAAGCCTCCCGAGCAGCGAGTGTTCGAGGAGGCTCTGTCTACCGCGCTTTCCGTTTCGAAACCCGAACTACACCGTCGTCTCGATGGACTAAAGTCCGAAAAGGTTTCTCGCTATAAGCGATACAAGTACGTCCCCGCAAAGCACCGCCCTTAGTTACTGGGAGGCACCTTGCCGGTCAGTTCTGCAAAGGTCAGTCTCTTTCCTGAAATCTGCGACAAAGCCAGCACAAACCTATCCCCATCCGTGAGTGGATTGTCCTTCGTGGCGCGGTTGTTATAGCGGAAAATCTGTTCCGCTAGATAACGGTCTAAATGGAATGGCTCTACAGCTACGTAGGTGCCGCGTAGGCTACGTTTCAACAGGCTCCAGAAGTTCTCAATGCCTTGAGTGTGAACCTGCCCCTTCACGTATTCCCGCGAATGATCGACTACCTTGTGGACGTAGTTCTTTTCGATACCCATGTAGCTGGTCGATTCATCGGTATAGAGCTTGGCAAATGGGGTCACATTGGCAAGAATGGCATCTTGCAGCGTCTCGCGCTTCACGTTCGGGATAACCTTTGCTCGCACTTGGCGCAACTCGCGATCCAGCATCCCGTGGACTGCTGTCTTGCTGACATAACCTTTCTTGTCATCATTCCACGTCTGTAGCTTTCTCTTGCGATCCGCGTGCATCTTGCGCGGGTTCGGCCCGATAAAGGTTTCATCGGATTCGACGGGTCCGCCGAAACCGAACTTATGATCGGACTCAGTTTCAAGTACAGCGCGCAGCCGTTGCAGGACGAACCATGCTGACTTCTGAGTCAACTTCAAATCCCGAGCGATCTCATAGCTGGATACGCCATTCTTGCAATTGCAGATCATCCAGAGCGCGACAAGCCACTTGTCTAGGCTGATGGCACTATCCTCGAAGATCGAGCCGACTTTGACCGAAAATTGCTTCCGGCAGGAATAGCACTTCCATCGTTTCTGGGTCGCAAACCAATAATGCTTCCGCTCGTTCTCAACCGCTCCGCACTTTGGACAGATCGGCGTCCCTTCCGGCCAGCGGAGACGGGCAACCACGTCAATGCAACGCTGTTCGTCAGCGAAGTACCTTGTTGCTTCTAAAAGGTTTGTCGGGAAGTTTTC
This sequence comes from Acidobacteriaceae bacterium, assembly GCA_030049955.1. Next base: position 721 of record JASIJX010000260.1, on the reverse strand, counting down.
CAATTCCTTATCCTCGATAAATTGAGAATAGCGGAATCAGTTGGGTTATTCAAGTAATTTCTTGATTAAGTGCTTTGTTTCTCACACTTGAACAAAATAAAGAAATGAGACTTCGGGGTCCTGATTTGGCCGCCTCACGCCCGTCCTCCCTCCACTGTGGGGGCGGGATGACGTGCGCGTGGGATTGGATTTGGCTTTTTATGAATGTATGTTTCGTGGAAGCGGACACGAGCGGAAGGCGAATTATGTCTGTAATATATGGTGCTCCGCATATAAGCGGTGCTCGCACTTAAGGGACTAGGATGACGCCAGAAGAAATGACGCCAGAAGAAGTTGAGGGCTTTAAGGAGATGGCGCGCGAATATGAGTCAGTTCTTAAAGATAAATGGGCGAAAAGTGCGCTTGAGCGCCAGAATCAGCAGTTGATCTACAGTGATGGTCCTAAAAAATGGGCTGAGTTGCGACAGAGGATGAAGGACGCGGTTGACCTGATAAATCGTGAGTCGAGCCCCCCAACTATTTCCTGGGACGATTCTCACTCTGACCGAATCGAGATGACGCGAATTGAAGATGGCAGGAAATTCGAGGGCGGCTTCGACAGTGTGGCTAAAGTTGCCTTTTTCTACTGCCGTCCGGCACAGATTAACCTGAAACTTCACTTTTTCGTAGACGCCGGGCAGCTTGAGTTTGTCGTATGGGACCAAGAGGCTCGAGCTACGTA
>JASIJX010000259.1 GCA_030049955.1 Acidobacteriaceae bacterium | reverse complement strand
ATGGGATTTCACACCAGCCCACGGCCTGAGTCCGCGCTTTTCCTTGTATCATCGGAGATCGAGCCTGGATATTGGGGAATCGAATTATGAGAAATCATTACCAATTTTTTCTTCGTATCTCCGTTTTTGTCTGTTCTGTGGCTGTCTATCTTGCATTCAACGCTGTGCCAGCGCACGCGGCAAAAGCCAATGGCTGCGCGCCCATTGATCCGCCAAGCGCGCCACGGGTAGTGATAAGCAATGGGGCCGTCAGTGCTGTCGTTCTATTGCCGGATGCGAAGATTGGTTATTACCGCGGCTCGCGCTTCGACTGGTCGGGTGTGGTTGGCTGCCTTACCTATAAAGGCCATAACTATTTTGGCGTCTGGTTTTCCAAGTACGACCCAACACGGCACGATTCGATCACAGGTCCGGTTGAGGAGTTTCTCGCTGCAGACGCCAAAAGCGCTCCAGGCTACGACAAGGCGAGTCCAGGCGGATTATTTGTCGAGCCGGGAGTTGGGGCGTTACGCCGCGTCGACGAAAAGCCGTATAGTTTCGCGACACCCTATCCCTTGGTAGACAGCGGTAAATGGACGGTTCACACCAAAAGGAGCCAGGTCACGTTTCGTCAAGACCTGAATTCCCAGGTTGGCGTCTCATATGTTTACCGAAAGAAGCTGAAGCTCGAATCGAGTTCGCCAGTTCTCATCATCGAGCACGAATTGACGAACACGGGACCGGAAACCATCGACACGCAGGTTTACAACCACGATTTCTTCATGCTGGACGGCGCTCCCACGGGGCCAGACATGACAATTCGCTTTCCCTTTACGCCGAAGACAGATAAACAGCTGGGAGACGGTGCACGTATTGCGGGCAATCAAATCGTGTACGATCGCGAGTTGGAAATCGGGGAAAGTGCTTATGCAGAAATTACCGGATATGGTGACCGATCCTCGGATTTCGATTTTGTTGTCGGAGACACCCGTAGCGGCATTGGCGTGGAGGAATCTGGAGACCTTCCACTGTCTCACGTCTTCTTCTGGTCGATTCGCAAAGTCATCTGTCCGGAAGGATTCGTTCACATTAGAGTATTGCCCGGCCAAACCGCACGCTGGACAATTCGCTACAGGTTTTACGCAAACTGATCTGAAATCTTGACGCAGTTCGTTTTCAATGGGGTCCAATTGACGCGCGGCATCCAACGAAAAACGGCTCACGAGAAGCGATCGACAGCTCATTATGATCGCAAGATGAGCTCGATGACGACCTTGTCTACGTCGCAGCTGTCCGAACTGGTTTCGATCCCCACATGCCATAGGAAGCAATATAGAGATAGCAAAGCACAGGCAGAACGAAAGCATGTTGAATGCCCATTTTGTCAGCCAATGCTCCAAGAAGAAATGGAACAACCGCGCCACCAAGGCAGGCTGTCATGATGAGACCAGATCCTTTGCTCGTAAGCGGTCCGAGTTCCGCGACGCCCAGCGCAAAGATATTTGGGAACATGATCGAGTTAAAGAATCCGCAGAGGACTAATGTCCAGATTGCAGCCCAGCCGTGGGTAATCATGGAAGTGCTGAGAAGCGCGGCTGCAGCAATTCCGAATGCACCAAGGAGTTTACCTGCCTTGATCTTGGTGAGCATCCAGGAGCCGAGAAGCCGGCCAACCAGTGCGCCAAACCAATAGAGCGAAACAAGAATGGAGGCACTCTTCTCGCTACTCATTCCCTCAAGCTTGAAGTAATTGACTGCAATGGACGCTAATCCCACCTCCACACCTACATAAACAAAAATGCCCAGAGCGCCGAGAACAGTGTGGCGATAGCTCCAGATGCTGCGGTGAAGGATAGGGCCGGCGCCTTCATCGGCACAAGACATCCGCGTCTGTTTAAGGTGAGGCAAATGCAGAAACGCCACAATCAAGCCCAGGATGGCGAGACCGACCGAAATGAGAATGTAGGGAGTGCGAACGGTCGCGGCGATTTGCGCTTTTGAGACCGCATGGGCGGTATCAGTCAAGATGAAGGCTCCAGCAACGATGGGAGCGATGGTTGCGCCAATCGAATTGAAGGCTTGCGCCAACGTCAGGCGCATTGGGGCGCTGTGTTCGGGGCCGAGAATAACGATATATGGATTAGCCGAGGTCTGCAGTGCTGTAACGCCCGCGCCCACAATGAAAACTGCAGAAAGGAATAAAGGGAAGACGACGAACTTGGCAGCCGGTAGAAACATCAGGCAGCCGACGACTTGAATGAACAGCGATACAACCATTGTCCATTTGTAGCCGATAGCATCAATAAGCTTCGACGTGGGCGCCGAGAAGATAAAGTAGGCCAGAAAAAATGCTGAATTGGCGAGCATTGCCCACGCATAGCCAAGATTGAAGACCGCGCGCAAGTGAGGCACCAGAGCCATGTTCAGCGTGGTAATAAATCCAAAAATGAAGAAGAGCGCCGTGACAGTAATAAACGGGCCGACATAAGCAGGGCTGCTTGAAGTCTCCAGTTGGATCGATCTTGTTTCCATTTATCGTGATCCTCTCATCTTCGGAATATTAGCCCGACCAGACCAAAATATGATATATCATCTATCCTCGCGGTTGTGAATGGCTCCTCATTCATGGCCCGCAGTGAACATAGTTCCCATACAGTTCCTATACCCGGCCGGAAAGTCATGGACCATTTGGCATGGATTCCTGTGATGTGTAGTCATCCCCTTGTTGTTGTGGGCTTTTTCCATGCGAATGGCTGGTTGATCACCACATATACACCGTGCGCTTCGTGGATGCCGTTTGGAAGAATCGTTCGCTCTTTGCAGAAGCGGGGAGGATCTCGTCACCCACTTTATCTCACATCCTTCGTTGACCGAAAGATTGATCTCTATTTGACGCCCACGATTCGGTGATGATATATCATTCTCTGATTCCGATTGACTCGCAGGAGGTGATGCTCTCGGTTTACCTGAGGTCTATCGAACGAAGTCGCTAAGAAGTTGTGAACATGGGAGTTATGAATGAAATCGGATTTGGAGTTGTCTTGCTCTGAGACGTCAAATCGGTCCCGCAATACCCGGCGTGAGTTTCTCAAAACCAGTCTAGTCAGTTCCGTTGCAGCAGCTACCGTTGGCGTCGCGGCAAAAGCAGAAGGCGGAGCCGCACAAACTGGAGCGAAGGCGATCCATTCGTCCATCATCTCTGTCACGCAAGCAACTTCTTCCATTCCGTTTCGAAAACCGTGGAAAAACACGATTGCGACAGGGCGCGCTTCATTGCATCTTCGCAATGACTTGCAGCAGCATCTTTCAATTCTGCAGCGAGAGATCGGGTATCGCTACTGTCGATTCCATGGAATATTTCACGACGAGATGGCGGTTGTTGCACGCAGGAAGGATGGGAGTCTGGCGTTCCGTTGGGCGCAGGTGGACAAGGCAATTGACTCGCTGCGAGATCTCGGATTGCGTCCCCATGTGGAATTGTCCTCAATGCCGGTTGCGCTGGCTTCTGGATCCGAAACTGTGTTTGATTGGGGTTTTAACACCACGCCGCCCCGCGACTTTTCCGAATGGGGACAATTAGTGGGAGCATTTGCGCGCCATTGTGTGGACCGCTACGGCCTGGATGAAGTTGCACAGTGGTATTTCGAAGTATGGAATGAACCCAACATTAACTTTTGGTCCGGCACACAAAGCGACTACTGGAAGCTCTACGACGTTTCCGCATTTGCACTCAAGGCGGTCAGTCCGCGCCTGCGCGTGGGCGGACCGGTTTCGGCGCGCGCAGCCTGGATTCCGGAATTCCTCAAACACTGTTCTACACAAAAGGTTCCAGTCAATTTCATCAGCACTCATATTTACTTACAGGATGAATGGGTGGAATATCCAGGACTGCGAGGCACCCCGCATAAGCCCGGGATGTACGCTTCGGACGCAGTGCGACGTGTCCGGGAAACCGTCCGCGCATCGGCAACGCCTGACTTGGAGGTTCTCTTCACGGAATGGAACAGCCTGGTTCCCCTGCCGAACGGAGAAATTGCCTGGAACAACAATCCGAGTTTGGAGGAAACATCGGCCGCGGCCACCGTCTGCGACCTTGCCGTGGCAGTCGACGGCAACTGCGAGACATTTTGCTGGTGGGAAGCAAGCGATGTTTTTGGGGAAGGTGGAATGCCGCAGAGCGAGTTCTCCGGAACCTACGGACTGCTGACGCTGAATGGTATTCGCAAGTCGACGTGCAACGCTTTCCGTTTTCTCAGCCGCCTGCGCGGGGCACGGCTGGAGGTTCGCCTTGAGCAGCCGTTGGCTCCCGGTTGCAACTTGGCAGGAGCGGTTGAAGGAGAGAGCGTGAGAGTTTTGCTTTGGCACCGCGATCTGTCGGCTTATGGGCTCAAGGAGCAGCGCCCCTGGACGGCAACGTTGCAGATGCCATGGACGCAAACGGCCAAGCCCCTGCTGCTTCAGGAAAGGATCACAGCTGGCGCGGGCAGTAGCTATGAAACCTGGCAATCGCTGGGAACGCCTCAGAACCTCTCGCCGCTCGAGCACCAAATGCTGGAGACGCACGCAGCTCCCGAAGCCAGCGTCTTCCACCCGGACGTTGCGAACAACCAGGTGGCCCATCAATTCCGCCTGGCTCTGGGAGAGGTGCTTTACGTAGAGCTGCGCCCACGAGATGCGGCTGCTCTTCCCACGACACCGCTCAAGCACGAATTGGAAGACTGGTACTCGGCCAGACGCGGTAAGAAAGAGTCATCTGGCTCCCAATAAACGATACCGGACTTCGCTTGCAAAATTCGGGTGGACGTAAAGTCACTTGGCAAGTGGCGCCATGAACGATTATGAAAAACGACGAGAGTATGAGCAAAACCAGAAAACAAAACGATGAGAACGGATTTAGTCGACGCGATTTCCTCCAGAGCGGCTCGGCGGCAACGCTAATGGCGATGCTTGGGCAGGCTCCGGTCGCTGCCCAGTCTTCAAGTGAAGCAACCTCGGATGCGTCTGAGGCGGTAAAGGTTTCGAAAGAGTCTGAATCGGACGCCGGCTTTCCCAGAGTTTGGTTGTCGAGCCCAGACGCACCCCTCACCGCCGACAGGTTCCAGGATCTTGTCAACCACGGTGCGCAGGTCATCGAGACCCTAGATATAGAGAACGCGCGTAAGCATGGCTTGCGCGTGATGCTGTCGTGCGACGCTGGCGGAATGTTTATGGGTAACTCCATCGGTGGGCGAGATGCAACGCAAATGGGCTTAACTCCCGAGTATGCAGTGGCGATCGCCGGCACGTATAACGATCTCAGCATCGATTCACATACTTTTCCGTTTTCAAAGGGACAACATACGATCGAAATCGGGCTGCCTCACCATTACGCCCCATACGATTGGAAGACAAAGAAGTATTTCACCGATAACCACACATTCGATAGTTACTTTGGCGAAGAAATTTTCTCGACAGACCGGGCATTCAAAGCGGAAGTGATCGTTAAGCAAAAGGATTATGACAGGCGGCAGCATTTGTCGATTATTCCAGCCGTCATAGGCGAGAGAAATAGGCTAAGCCTGCGCCTTACTTTCGACCTGACCAATGTGGAGGGCGATCTCGATCATACGATGCTCGCCGTCTATTGGCGCACCAATCAGCTAAGCCCTGCGGCGGTTTCAACACGAGAGACAGCGGCTCGAACGGCGCGTGCAACGCTGGACCGGTTCACCCGCGAGAATAACGGGGTATTTCCCGATGATGTGATTTGCGCTTTGCGGTTTGGCGATGAATGTTTCCTTCGAACCGGTTTTGTGAACTCGCCCAAGTGCGCCATACCCGTCTACGACTACTCCGACAGCGGTATTGCTGGATTTCGCAAACTTAGCGGGCAGGAGTACCCGCGTGGATGGGGATTCCCGGAGTTCTTCGGGGTAGACGCATACCGCGATTGGCTCTATGCCTTCCACAGCGCAACGGCCGAACTGGTCAAATCCGTTGTAACAGAAGCTCACAAAGTCTCGCCGCGCATCATCGTATTTCGGAACCCAACGCGATTCAATCCCACTCCCTTCGCTACACTGGCCAATGATCACGACGGCTGCAGCACTCAATTGCTTGCCCAGCAGTTCGACATGATCAATGCCGATCCGTATCCTGTATCCCGCACGGGTGATTCGCAATCTACAAATTCGGATCGCGATCCTCGGCTGGGTTATATCGCGTCGATCATCCCATTGGAAAACTCCTATTGGAGCGGATTGGTCAGGCGATTTGGGAAGAAGCTGGTTCCATGGGTGCAGTCGCACACGTTCTCCCACGACCTTCAGCACCCCTCGCCCAACGATGTTGAACGCATCTTTGAGCAAACGTTGGCTTACAATCCGGATGGATTGATGTGGCTGGGCTATCAGCCAGGCGAGACGGCGGAATCACCCAACTATGGAATGACTCTTCCTGATGCGCGGCCCGAAACCTGGAAGGCGCTGCGTTCCATCAATTTCCGCGCACAACGCAAATTGGGGCGACATAAGGACGTTCCAGAAGTCGCTGTGTTGAGGTTTTATGCGGAGCGCTCACTTGTGGACCTGGAGCGGCGCCATCTTCACGATCGTTTCCTGACCGAGCAAATTCTTACGGGGTTAGCAATCGACCTCGACGTTCACTACGATGTCTTCGAGTATCATAAGCGGGAGCACTTGGATTGCAGCGAGCTGCGCAGCTACCGGCGAGTGATCATGTGCGTGAGTGATTTGGAAGGCCTGCCGCTTGAGCAATTGAAGAAGGAAAACATCCCTCTCGCTATTGTCTGTTGGAATGCGCAGTCGCTCACTGCGCATCCTGAGTTCAGCGGCATCGCAAAGCTTGTTCAGCTTCCGGGCGAAGCAGTGGGCGTCACCGAGCCAACTTACAGGGGTGTCACTGTTCCCAACAATTACAGCGGGATAACCGAATGGAAGAGCGACCTTGAAGTGGCGGGGCCATCTGGTATTGTAATTCCTGCAGGCATAGCCTACGCGGCGACACTCCGACGAGCTACAACCAGCATTGCCAAAGCCGGCGATGAATGTTGCGCCTGGCGACACGGAAATGTTGTTTTCTCTAGTTTTCTTCCGAGGGACCCATTCGATGCAGGCGAATACGTTCGTTGGCTCTTACATGGGGATGCGGCGCGGTAAGGGAAAAACGAAGAAGATAACGTGTCGTTTCAGTGTCGGTGAAGAAATTACTGCGTACGTGTTGAGGCAGACACGGCGCAAATGGGGTTGGAAATGGATGCATTAACGCGTCGGTCATTTGTCAAATCGCTGGGTCTGGCAGCGGGCCTCAGCTCAATCCCGACAACCGCAAGCGGTCAGTTGGAGAATCGAGCACCGGATGTGCCGATGCCCGATGTTGCCATCGATTGCAAGGGCCTGCGCTTCCGTCAGGTTCACCTCGATTTTCATACTTCGCCGCTTATCACGGACGTAGGAGCGGACTTTGACGCCTCGGAGTTTGTCCAGACGCTCAAAGATGCGCACGTCAATTCCATCAATATTTTTGCGAAATGCCATCACGGGATGGCCTATTACCCAAGCAAAGTTGGTCCGGTCCACCCCGGATTGAATTTTGACTTGCTGGGGAAGATGATCGAGAGCTGTCATAAAGCAGATATTCTGACCCCGGTCTACATCACGATCATGCTGGATCAATACTCGGCCGAGCAGCACGCCGACTGGCGAGTTCTAGACGAGCATGGGACTACGGATGGCGCCACGCCTTTAGAGGCGGGCTGGAAACGGCTGTGTATCAATACGCCGTATCTAGACTATGTGTGCGCGCAGGCAGAAGAAGTCGCAAAGAATTACGAGGTAGACGGATTTTGGTTCGATATTGTCTACTATCCATCCTACGGTTGTTTCTGTCATTACTGTATAGAGGAAAGGGAAAAGCTCGGACTAGATTCCAGCAAGGAGGAGGATCGTGCCAAACACATGGGCATGGTGATCGAGCGTGGAATGGATCGCCTTGAATCTACAGTCAGGCGATACCGGCCCCATGTTGCCACCTTCTTTAACGGCCAAGTGCGTATCGGAATGAGGCCCTACCTCAAGCATTACACGCAGATTGAGGTGGAATCTCTGCCCGGAGGCGGTTGGGGTTATACCCATTTCGCAGTGATGTCGCGATATGTGCGCAATTTCGGTCTTGATTATCTGGGAATGGATGCTCGTTTTCACCGCTCATGGGGAGACTTCGGGGCTCTTCGGAATCAGGCTGCATTAGACTACGAATGTTTTCGCATGCTTGCCCAGGCCGGTAAATGTTCGATCGGCGATCAGATGCATCCACGAGCAAGGCTGCTCAACCCTGTTTATGAGCGCATCGGGCATACCTACAAGAGCGTGGAGGAAAAGGAGCCTTGGTGCGCCGGAGCGCGCGCTGTAACGGAAATTGGCTTTCTCTCTACTGCAAACACCCTGGAGCCGGGCACAGTTGCTACGTCGGATGCGGGCATATCCAATATGCTGACAGAGCTGCATCACCAGTTCGACGTTCTCGATCGCGAATCCGACTTTTCCCGCTATCGGGTACTCATTCTGCCGGACTCCCATCGTTTGGATCAGACTCTGCTCGAGAAAGTGCAAAGGTATGTTAGCGGCGGCGGCAAGTTGTTGCTGAGTCATGAGTCAGGGTTGGATACAGACGGAAAGCAGTTTGCCCTGAAAGCCGCTGGGCTGGAATATGTGGGTCCCTCGCCGTATCCCGGAGATTGCGGCGATTACTTCGAGGCGCTGGAAGGTGTGAATGAAGATATTGACCCCATCGTGCAATTCACCTATGCCACGGGTTTACTGGTTAAGGCCGACCGGGGAACCTCCGTGCTGGCACGTTTCTGGAAGCCGTACTTCGACCGCACGTACAAGCACTTCAGCTCGCACCATCAGACTCCGCCTGACAGTGCGACGGACTATACGGTCGTTTCGCAAAACGGAAACGTTATCTATATCTCGTTTCCGATTTTCAGAGCCTATGCGGAGAATGCATACCGCTGCCACAAGTTGCTGGTGAGAAACTGCCTCCGGCGCCTTCTTCCTGATCCGCTGATCAAGGCGGAGCTTCCTTCTACCGCTGAGGTCTCATTGACTGAGCAGCCTGGAAGGAGGATCGTGCATCTGTTGCACTACCCAGCTACGCGACGAGCCCCCGACCTGGATATAGTTGAGGAAGCGATCCCTCTCGCAAATGTGAAGGTTGGGGTAAGGATGGATAAGGAGCCTTCTCGAGTTTACATAGCGCCTCAGAGGCTGAGCTTGAGATTTGCATTCGACGGCAAATACGCAGATACTGTCGTTCCGTCGGTGGACGGGCACCAGATAGTGGTGTTCGAAGCTTAGACACCGCAGGCATTGCCGAAAACTGTTCAGAAAGATGAAGTGGGAGGGTGCGAAGTCCAGGCGGTGTTTCCGTCAGACATGTTGATTGGGAAACTACCGCTGCACTTGTTGAGAAGCGACGATAATCTCCTTCTTCTTGCCGGTATATTCGATTACGGCATCCGCTTGTAAGGAGATGGCTTCCCCAACTCCATGGTTCGAAGAGACCAGGACAATTCGAAATTCTCGATTGTTGACCATGCCCGGGAACGATCCGACTCTATCGCCAATTGTTAATGTGCCCGCCGCGTCATTCCAGTGCAATGGAATCACAGCATAGGAGCCTTTTTCGTAGCCGTAGCCATCACCTGTGTCTTCATAGAGTTCAAAGGAACCGTCTGCGCCGCGGTAAATGCGGACTTCAATCGGGTCGCCTGGCTTTTGATCGGCATACTCTATTTCCGGGCCAAGAGGTAGGATTGACCCGGCAGGCACGAAAAGCGGGAGTGTCTGAAGGGGAGCTTCAACATTGAGTTGCTGTCTGCCCTGAACTTTCTTTCCGGTCCAGAAATCGTACCAAGTTTTAGCGTCGGGCAAATAGACGGTCCGTGTCCGGGCTCCCTCTTGCCACACGGGACTGACAAGGAATGCCGGACCAAACATATATTCGTCTCCGAGATCCCTTACCTTGGGATCTGTACGCCAATCCATCAGAAGCGGTCGCTGCATCGTATAGTCTTCGTGAGTCACTCTCCATGCGAGGGAGTAAATGTAGGGCATCATCCGATAACGCAAGCGATCATAGGTCAGCAAGATGGGTTCAACGTCAGAGTAAGTCCAGATTTCGTTATGCGGACGGTGCCCATGAGTTCGAAACATAGGGCAGAAAGCACCGAACTGAAACCACCGCGTATACAGTTCCTGATACTCTGGCGACGTCATGGAGGGGTCATTCGGGAGTGGCCAGTAGCCTGCCACATCGGTAGTCCAATAAGGGAATCCACTCAGCGCAAAGTTCAGCCCCGCGGCAATTTGGTGATGAAATGCCCAGTTTGTCGGGTAAACATCACCGCTCCACACCACGGTACCTTGCCGTTGCTGACCAAGAAACGCAGACCGCGTCAGCAGCATTACCCTTTTGTCTTGCGTCGTCTGCTGCCAGTGTTCAGAGATGCCTCCAGTATGGAGTAACGGGAAAACGTTGGTGTACATATCGCCGTTCCCGATTGCCAGTGTCTTGTCCAGAAGCATCGCATCGCCCTCATGTGGGCCTGAATCCGGTTCCGAGGCGTCCAGCCAAAACGCATCCCAGCCCTGTGCCAGAAGCGGACCGGGCAGACTATTCCAAAAGAACTTTCGTGCGGCAGGATTTGTCGCGTCGTACTCTACAGTTCCAGGAATGAGCAAGTGATCTTGTGTAAGCTTTTGAAGATTGACTGAATCACGGTCATATTGCCCCCAAACCGATATCATGGCATGAACGTGTTCCCGATGGAGCTCGTCCAATTCATCTTTCACGTCAGGATAGCCAGAATTGAAAGTCAGATCGCCTTCAGACTTCCACCAACCTCCGTCTTGCACGATGCAATCGAGAGGGATGTGTTTTGCTCTGTACTCCTTAGCGACCTCCAGCACCTCAGCTTGAGATTTGTAAGAGTCTTTCGACTGAAAGAAGCCGTATGCCCATTTCGGAAACAACGGGACATGCCCCGTCATTCGACGATATTCGCGGATGATACCGTCCGCCTCCGGCCCGTAGATGAAGTAATAGTCAATGGCGTTCGCGGACAGAGACCTGAAACTGAGAGACGGCGGGTATCGGTTGTCGACATAGGTGAGCGACGCCGTGTTCCAAAGAATGCCATAACCTTTGCTGGAAAACATGAGGGGAACCGTTACATCCATGTTGTCTTGGCCCAACTCCAGAGTTGCTCCGCGGTAATTGAAGAGCCCGTTCTGATGCTGTCCAAGCCCGTATATTCCCTCCGTCATGTCGAGCATGAATCGATCTTCAACGGTAACCGACCGTACTCCATTGAGCTTTGCAGATTCATACGTACGTGGAATGGCCGGCCTTTCGCGCAATAATTCATTGCCATCCGTTGTAAAGTAAACGAGATTGCCAGTTGCAAACTGATATTTGACTCGAAACCGCGACGTTGCGATCGATACGCCGTCCGCCTCGCGCGTGAAATGGGGTGTTGCGCCTGGGCAAACAGACGCATTGTCCAGCATCCAAGGTTGAGATGGCGAAGCACCTTGCACGTTCACGTCACCGGGAGTTGCCAATACATGCACGGCATTGTCACTGCACGCCGTGACCTGTAACGTTTCCCCACTGGTCTTTACCACAAAGCCATTGTCTCTGGACTGTATCTGCATTCCAGTTTGAGGGGACTGATTCGCTTGCGTCGCTGCCTTGCCGATCAACGCCGTTGTACTTAGCACGATCAATGCCAGCGTTCTAGTTCCCCTGTTGATGCACAAAGGCGTCATCCCATTGCTCCTGTAGTTGCCTGCACAGGGTATGCTTTGAAGAAGTGATATGTCAAATTTAGAAAGTTTAAAATCTAACTGTAAATCATTCGGCCAAGCTCATTATTGAGTGAGAAGCATCAAGAGATCTTTTACGACGAGATCGTTGGCGTTACGGGCGACAGTCGGAACTAAGAGCGCCGCTTTTGAGCAACTACTGGTACATGAAGCGTCCACTTGTTTTTTTGTGGACACTACATGTCAATGTGCATCAGGCGGCTTTGGTAGTGTCAGTCTGAGTTGGTGAAAGTTCCAAGGGAGTAACTCGGCGATTCGGTTGACGGGATGTTCCGCGATGCGGCTAAGTACGGCGCGGAGATAGAGCTTCGGGTCGAGGCCGTCGAGCTTGGCGAGCCGATCAGTGAGTAGAGGACTGCTGCTCTCTCGCTAAGTGCCACTTCGGATGTCTGCCTTTGCGATCTTCAGAGTAAGCAAACCAAACTGCCGGCGCCGTCTTCTCACCAGCCGGGCGCTCATCGCGTACATAGGTCCAGAGCGCGGATTAGACAATGCGCATCGTCATACCGCCGTCGATAACGACATTTTCTCCGGTCACAAAGTCGTTTTCGATGAGAGATTCGATCAGCAGGGCCACTTCCTCCGGCGTGCCTTCGCGGTGTAAAGGGATGCGGTTCTCGATATTGTTGGCGACCTGCTCCGGTGTGAGGTGCTCCTGAAATGGAGTACGAATCACGCCAGGCGAAACGCAGTTGACGCGAATCTTCTGCTCGGCGAGTTCGCGCGCCAGGTTACGCGCAAATTGCGGCAGAGCTCCTTTGACGACACCATAGGCCAGCGCGCCGAGGCATCCACGGAGACCGGCCGCCGAACTCAGCAGAACGATTGCTCCGCCGCCCTGCTTGGCCATATGCGGCGCGGCCGCCCGCGCCAGGTGAAATACGGCATGTACATGGACAGCGAAGGCATGCATCCAGCTTTCTTCCGTGACCGCGAACAACCCGCCAGGCGCAGGACCGCCCGCTGCATGCACCAGAACATCGAGCCGGCCGCAATCGTTCACAACCTGTTCCACGCAGTTGCGGCACGCCTCGGGGTCAGCCAGGTCGGCTTTCAGAAATCGAATGGCATGTCCATTAAGCCCGGAACTCGAAAAACACTGAGGTTGCAGGTCGGCGCCACGCCGGGAAACCGCAATGACCTGAGCGCCCTTTTGGGCTAGACGGAAGCTGGTGGAGGCTCCGATTCCACTATTGCCACCCGTAATCAGACAAACCTTGTCCTGGAGATTCATTTGACCTTGCTCCACGATTACGATGCCAGAATGTG
>JASIJX010000258.1 GCA_030049955.1 Acidobacteriaceae bacterium | reverse complement strand
TTTGCCCTCCTGGTGTTGCCGCCGGTGGTAACGCTGGCTAGTGTGCCTCACCTCGGCGCGGTGTATCACTCGGCGCCGGCGGGGATCGTGCTTGAGGTGGCCGCTTTCGGCGCCGGTTGGGGCGTTTCGCAGGTCTTCTTCGGTCTTGCAGCCGAGTCGATTGGAATCGCGCTTACCTTTTCGCTTGTGCTGGGAACGGCGGCCGCTGTCGGCTCGCTGGTGCCGCTGCTGCGCCTGCATCCTGAGAAATTGAACACGCCGGCGGGCCATGGGGTTTTTGCGGGCGTGGCCATGGTGCTGCTTGGCGTTCTCGTCTGTGCGATCGCGGGCAGGCGCCGCGAGAAAGCGGCAAATCTGAGCGCGGGCAAGTCGGGCGGCAACACGCTTGGCCTGCTGTTGGCGATTCTGGCTGGTCTTGGCGCGGCGTTCGTGAACCTCGGCCTTACCTTTGGCGCACCGCTCGCGGCAGTGGCGCGGTCCTCCGGCGCAACTCCATTCAGCGCTTCGAACGCCGTCTGGCTGCCGCTGATGATCGCCGGTGCTGTGCCTAATCTTCTCTATTGCCTTTGGCTGCTCGCGAAGAACCGCACGGCGGGACGCTTCCCAGGCGGCGGCGCCAGTCACTGGGTGCTGGCCTTCATCATGGCCTGCTTCTGGTTCTTCAGCACGCTGCTCTACGGCCTTTCCACAGTTGAGCTAGGCGCGTGGGGATCGATTCTTGGGTGGCCGCTTTTCATGTCGCTCATCGTCATCACGGCGAGCCTGCTTGGCATGATCACAGGTGAATGGAAGAACTCAGGCTCTGGACCGCTGCGCATCCAGTGGGCCGGTGTGGGGCTGCTGGTGATTGCGGTCTTCATCCTGGCAGAAACCAGTCGCTTGCTGGCGTGATCGAAAACTAGCCCGAAGCCGCGGCATTCGCTGCGGCTTCGAGATTGCTTAGAGAAATTGATGGGTCGCGTGTCTAATTACGATAAATTTCCTGTGATTCCTACGGGCGCTGCGCAGGAGTGCAGCGTTGGCTGGGCCGCGATCGGGGATCGCCTGCGATCGCACCTCACTGAGCATGGCGCGATCGCTCTGGAGTGCTATCCGGGCGTTCATTCGCGGTGCGTGCCAACTGAACTGCGCGATCATCTACCTGGTGTCATATTTTTCTCTGCTGAAGATTGCCTGAAGACTCCCGAAGAGCTGCGCGCTCTGCTCGATCCTCTGCTGGGCAGCGATCGCGTGTTTGCGCGCATGAGCGATCTGGGGCTTGAGACGTACTTCGACGCGGCGAAGCTGCGGCAAATGTGTTGCGCTGTGGAGCAGACTGCGCGACACAGTCCAGTGGTTGTTGTTGGTACGGGCGCTACGCTGGTTTCGCCTTCAAGCGCAGTGGTGGTTTACGCCGATCTGGCCCGGTGGGAGATTCAGCTTCGCTGGCGGCGCGGCGAGATGGGCAATTTTGGTCTTAATAATACCGGCGCGGAGTTTGCGGCAAAGTACAAGTGCGGATTTTTTATTGAGTGGCGCGCGGCCGACCGGCTCAAACAGCAGCTTTTACCGCGCATCGACTTCTTGCTCGATACCAATGCTTCCTCTATACCGGGCCAGACGCAGGCGCCGAAGATGATTGCAGGCGATGCTTTTCGCCACGCGCTGGCGAATGCAGCGCAGCGGCCGTTCCGAGTGGTGCCGTACTTCGATCCCGGTCCGTGGGGCGGCCACTGGATGGAAGAAGTATGCGACCTACCGCATGACGCGCCAAACCACGCATGGTGCTTCGACTGCGTTCCGGAGGAGAACAGCCTGCTGTTTGGCTTTGGCGATCATCGTGTCGAGGTGCCGGCGATCGACCTGGTCTTCTCGCATCCGCGCGAACTGCTGGGCGAGGCCGTTTACGCGCGCTTTGGCGCGGAGTTTCCCATCCGCTTCGATTTTCTCGATACTATGGGCGGCGGCAATCTCTCGCTGCAGGTGCATCCGTTGACGGAGTACATCCGAAAGACGTTTGGCATGGCGTATACGCAGGATGAGAGCTACTATCTGCTCGATGCCGGACCAGACGCGACCGTTTATCTCGGGCTCAAAGACAACATCTCACGCGAGGAGATGATTGCCGGGCTCTACCGCGCACAGGAGGGCGAGGAGAATTTCCCCGCGGAGAAGTACGTGAACCGCTGGCCTGCGCGCAGGCACGATCATTTCCTCATTCCTGCCGGCACGATTCACTGCTCGGGCGCGAACAGCATGGTGCTCGAGATCAGCGCCACACCGTATATCTTTACCTTCAAGCTTTGGGATTGGGGACGGCTGGGCCTCGACGGTCGGCCGCGGCCGATTCACATTGAGCACGGCGCTGCAAACATTCAGTGGGACCGGACGACCGATTGGGTCGGCCGGCAGTTGATCAATTGCTTTGAACCTGTGGCAAGCGGAGACGGCTGGCGTGAGGAGCGCACCGGCCTGCATGAGTTCGAGTTCATCGAGACGCGGCGGCACTGGTTCACCGGAGCGGTTCCGCATGACACTGCGGGTGGCGTGAATGTTCTTAATCTTGTTGAGGGCGAGGAAGCTATCGTCGAGAGCCCAACCAGCGCGTTCGAGCCCTTCGTTGTGCACTATGCGGAGACGTTCATTGTTCCCGCCGCCGTGGGTCCGTACACGATTCGCCCTTTCGGAAAGTCAGCGGGAAAAGAGTGCGGCACGGTGAAAGCCTACGTGCGCTCGGAAAGCTGATGCGGCTCGAAATGATGATTCTGATTCGCTAGCGGCCGCATTCGTTGGAAACGCTCCAGTTGACGTAAATCGGGTTGGCGAGCAGCCATAGCTTCCCATCCGGTCCTTCTACTTGCGCACGCAGCCAGTGGCGGCCGCTATCGCTCATCCAGTGCAGAGGGACGGTCTGGTCGTCTGCTGTGAGTGTGGAGGTCTGCGGTAAAGGTTGGCCGTCGAGGATCCAGCGGACGAGGCCGTCCTTGGCGGCGATTAGGTGCGCCTCGAGATTGACGGTTGCGCCTTTCTGCGCGTCAAGCAGATCGCCTGCATGCACGGTGCGACCGCCGGAGTCCGCCGTTACATCGATGATACGGTTGCGGGTCCCCACAAGGTCGATGAAGACATGGCCTGCGCGAATGCCATCGATAATGGCGGGGGCCGATAGGTTTTCGGCATACACGACAGTAGTCGGACTGCCGATAGAGCCTAGCTGATCGAGCGGCTGCATAGCGCGATGGTTGTCGCTGCCGCCGATGCCAGTGAGCCGGCAACCACGGTCGAGCTGCTTGTTCCAGAATGGCACGTCGAGCAGGCCCTCTCGCATGCTGCCGCCATTGACGGCTTCAATGCCGGTGAGCAGTTTCATGTCCACGGGCGTGGAGGGCGTCCAACCGCAGCCCATACAAATTTCTCCGCTGGGCGCGAGTGGATGGTTGATGGAAGTAATGGCGCCCACGCGCGCCGCGCTGCGCAGCAGTGCGTTCACGTCGGGAACGTGCTTGCCATCGAGACGGAAATCGATGAAATCCGTGCTGCCAAGGAAATTGATGTGACCCTCAAAGGTGGTGATCTCGCGTCCGGGGATCAGGAGCAGCTTGTCGAAGTACGGCTGCAATTCGCGCATGGCATCGTACTGCGAGGATGCGTTGTGGTCGGTGATGGCGATGAAGTCCAGGCCGCGGCGCGCGGCCGCATCGGCCGTAAAGAAGACCGGGCAGGGAACCATCTTGCCGGACTGGCTGGGGCACTGACCGTCACTGTGGGCGGTGTGCATGTGCAGATCGCCGCGAAACCACCCCGGGCCATTGCGCAGCGGTTCACGCAGTGCATCGGGTAGCGCTGAGACGGCGCCTGTGCGGGTGAAATAGACATGGATCGTATAGTGCGAGTCGACGCCCGGGCGGATGTTGGGTACGCCGATGAGCACGTTCCACGTTCCGGCAGGGATTGGCCCGGGAAGGCAGGAGGGCGTTGCGTCGGACAGTCCCACAGTGAGCGTAGACTTATTGCCGCCGCTCCAGCAGCGCAACTCATCGGGATCGAGCAGGCCGAGGTCGAGCGCTGTGTGCTGCTCGCGGGCGGTATAGGCAAACGTGATCGTTACACGCTCTGTGCCAGCCGGGACATGAAAAGGCGCTTGCACGTAAGAGTGATTCTGCGAGCCGCGCACTACGCCCTCAAGGACAACGTCGGTCTTTGCAAAGTCCTTTTCGGTCCGCTCCGCTTGCCGGGCAGCGGCGGCCGTGCAGAGGAAATAAAAAAGCGCAGCCATAATGGTCGCCTGCGCTAGCGGCCGTTGCAGACCCATGAATCAACCCCCAATGCACTGCTTCTATTAGCAGTATGAAGTGTTTGTGCCGCTGGAGGGAGGATTGCGGCGCGTTGCGAAGAGAACAAAAAATCTCCCGCATCCGTCTGCTAATTGCGCGCGCTGGATGCGGGAGAATGAAGATCGTTCAGATGACGTTTCTTAGTAGAACAGCTTGAGCGCGAGCTGCAGGGTGCGGGCTCCGTTGTTCTGGTTGCTGTTCTTCGTAGCCGAGATGTTGCTGAAGCTCGTTGTTGTGAAGTTCAACTGGCCCGGCTGAGCGAAGGGCGGCGTGTTCGTGGTGTTGAAGGCTTCGGCGCGGAACTGCAGAATCGTCGATTCCGTGAATTTGAAGTTCTTGAGGATTGACGAATCCAGATTTGCGAAATGCGGTCCGCGTAC
>JASIJX010000257.1 GCA_030049955.1 Acidobacteriaceae bacterium | reverse complement strand
GCCACCGGCCGCGATGCCGAGCGCTGCGCGCGACTTGAAGACAACCTCATCCTCGAGGCTTACAAGAACCTGCTCATGGCCGAAGGCCGCCCGGTGACGCCGCTCGCTATCCGCATGAACAACGGCATTCCCCTTGGGATGGGCTGCGGCTCCTCGGCCGCCGGCAGACTAGCCGCCATCGCCCTGGCCGTTCATTTCGGCGAGCTTGGCTGGAGCGCCCAGCGCATCATCGAAGAGGCTTACCTGCTCGAAGGCCACCCGGACAACGTAGCCGCCTGCTGGCTGGGCGGTTTTGTGGCCGCTGCCTGCGAGGGCCGCAAGGTGCAGGCCGCCCAGGTTGCCCCGCCGCAACACTGGCGCGCCATCGTCGCCCTGCCTGCCGAACCGCTTGCCACCAGCAAGGCCCGCGGCGTGCTCCCGGCGCTCTACTCCATGGCCGACGCTGTTGCTAATATCCAGTCCTCTTCGCTTCTTGCCCTGGCTTTTGCCCAGGGTCGAGGCGACCTGCTGCAACTGGCCATGCGCGACCGCATCCACCAGCCCTGGCGCGCCCCCATCTGCCCGCTTCTGCCGCCGCTGCTCGGGCTCGTTGGTCGGCATGGCATCATCGGCGCGGCGCTAAGCGGCGCAGGACCCGCAGTGCTGGTCATCGTAGAGGGCGAACAGAGCCTCGAATCTGCATCGGCTGCAGTCCGCAGCGCCGCAGCACAGCCCGTCGAACTACTCCACTGCCGTTTCGTCTCAGCCGGAGCAGCGCATACGGTTCCGGTGGAGACCAGGTAATTAGGGGAGTATCTCCTCAGTTACTAAGCCATCGAGACTTTACTAACACCCAGGTAATAACACAAACTGTTGATTACCTAGAGGTTACCTAAGTTTACTTGATCTTCTGCTCCGGAACACCTACATTCGCACACGTGAGCAGTTCTGGGGGAGGGCTGCTCTAGCGCCCGTGATCCTCTCTGGATCCGGGCGCTTCTCAATATCCTCCGGGCCTCTTTTCTCCCCGTTTTCGCAAGCTGGTGGGGAAGTTTCCTGATTCCGGGACATTTCTCTGCTGGTTCTGTTCATCTTTTTTCCCTGCTTCTCGTTGCCCTCGGTTCTCCTTTCCCTTGATCCTCTTTTCCTGTGGTTCTCCGCGTTGCGACTTTGCTCCCAGGCCAGCATCCAACCCTACGGTACCCTCCTGTACACTGAACGACGTACGGAGGTTGCAAGGAGGAACATGGCAGGGGTAGGCGTATTTGAAGTAACTGACGCGAACTTTGATCAGGAAGTATTAAACAGCGATCAGCCAGTGCTGGTGGATTTCTGGGCCGTCTGGTGCGGTCCATGCAAGGCAATCGCGCCCATCGTCGACAATCTGGCGGCGAACTATGCGGGCAAGCTGAAGGTGGCCAAGGTCAATGTCGACCAGAACGGTGCAACGCCTTCGCGCTACGGCGTCCGTGGCATCCCGGCGCTTATCTTCTTCAAGGGAGGCAAGGTGGCTGATCAGATCGTCGGCTACGTTCCTCAGGATGTGATCGAAGAGAAAATCCAGCGCCTACTGGCGTAAGTCGGACTCAGAGACGCCCTGTGCCCCGTCAACATTTTCGGTGCCACAGGGCGAAGCTGTATCTGGCTCGCATATCATCTAGGCCCGCGTCCGCGCCCGGACCTTCTTCGGAAGCCGCGCTCAGTCGCCGCCGCGGAAGCGGATGATTCGACGCCGATCGCGCTTCGACGGCCGGCGTTCCGGCGCAGGCATAAACTGTTGCATTGCCTTCCGTTCTTCGCCAGCCTTCCTGCGCGCCTCGCGGCTCGTTTCGGATTCGGCATAAAGCTTTTGCGCTACCGGAGCCGGACCACGCACCTCGCTCAACTCCAGAACTTCAATTTCAAAGATTCCACTGTCGCTTTCGATGCGCAGCCGGTCGCCAGCATGTACCTCCCGAGCTGGCTTTGCGCGAACGCCGCCCGTCTCGATGCGGCCCAACTCACACGCGCGCGCTGCCAGGGCCCGCGTCTTGAAAAAGCGCGCCGCCCACAACCACTTGTCCATACGGACACCGGTCATCGGCCAACTCGCGGCAGCAGATGGTCTTGAAAAGCAGGAATTTGACGGCTTTCGAGCAGAGGAACGGAGTGGATCACTCCTTCACCTCGGTCCTCCACACGTACAGGTATTCATCGTCGCTGGAAGTGGCAACCACCATGCCGCGCTGGCGCGTGGCGCGGTTCAACGCTGAGCGAATGTTCTCCTTTGTATCCGGCAGCGCGCTCAAAGGCACTTTCAGCGCCATCCCCGGTTTCAGCCGCTCTATATCCGTCAACAGGCGCGATACGATCCGCTTGTGCTTGCCGTCCCGGCCCTTTGGCACGTCTCCTTGCGATATGGATTGAAAGGGGACAGATCCCCCGTCTTTCTCTTTCGCCATGACTTTTTATCCTGAGACGATGATCTTTACCCCGCCTGACGTACACCTAAGCTATCGTTAAGCTACTGCAACAGTAAGATTATCAAAGCAAAACAAAAAATTGCGATTGAATTCTTTATAACTGAAGATTTCGTGCGGTTAACTTTTCCACAGAGTAAGGAAAACCTTTCCACAAACCAACGAATTCACCCGCACGGTCAACGATTTTACCCGTACGATTCGAACCTTGCTATGTTGCTTCCAGAGGTGCAACTGAAATGAGCGGAAGACGTACTTCCCCAGTCGTTCCCTTGGAAAAAGTGCCGCCGGCAGACACCAGCGAATACCGTCCGGTGATCCTGGTCGTGGACGACGAATCGGCCATTGCCGATACCGTTACTGAGATTCTCTGCCGCAGCGGCTATGCGGCCATGGCCACCTACGACGGCACCGATGCTCTTGAAACCGCTTTGCTTACCCCGCCGGAAATGCTGATCACCGACGTGGTTCTGCCCGGTATGAGCGGCATCGAACTGGCGATCACCATCAAGCGCATCTTTCCCGACTGCAAGATTCTGCTCTTCTCCGGCCAGGCTGCCACCAGCGACCTGATGGCCAATGCGCGCAGTGCCGGTCACTATTTCACGTTGCTCACCAAGCCTGTTCATCCCAAAGACCTGCTGCAGAGGGTCCAGGCAACGCTGAAACCACACGACACCCACGTCAGCACGGCCGTCAGCTA
>JASIJX010000256.1 GCA_030049955.1 Acidobacteriaceae bacterium | reverse complement strand
TGAACCGCGACATCCAGCTCAGCCGGAGCTTCGCGGAGACGGTTTTCGAGACCGCACAACACCACGCCTGGTTCAATGAGAAGTGCGAAAGCCATTTGAAGGTCGCATTTCAGGGAATCAAAACGCTCAGCTATTCAGGCCCGGAAGGCAAAGGCTCCTGCGCCTTTAATTTTTCGCGCGACAAGGAAATTCAAGGGCTGGGCGACTCGTTTGTGGCTGTTGCCGAAACCATCCTAGAAGGCGTACGGCTGGAGATGCTGCTCGAACACGATCCGCTGGGTCTCGATAAGGAGATCAAGAGCCTGTCGGAGGCGGCTCAGGACGGTCGCGCGCAGCAGATCTGCGTGATCCGCGGCATTCTTGAGCGGCTGGCGCAGGACGACAACGTGATGGAGATGGTCCGCAGGCGGGCCCGTACGCTGTTGGCACGCGCCGAAACGTAGCCGAAACGTAAAAGACAGGGAGCGGGAAGACAAGAGAGCTTTTGGCCTGTTCCACACGCATTACGCGACTTTTGGCTGCCCAAAGGTGTCAAATAGAGTGCAGGCTGCCGCGTAAAACCAGGCGCGACGGGGGGAAGGCGGAACGCCATGAAGACCCATATTATGAAGAGCCATTGGCCGGCAGGGTCAATTCCGGCCTCAACTTTGTCCATCAGTTTTTGGGGACTGGTGGCACTTTTGCTGGTATTCGCGCCGGCCGGGGCCCGGCTGCGCGCGCAGGATTCAGGCCAGCCCGATTCAGGCCAACCGGCCCGCGCCATCCGTTTGAGCTACGTGGACGGCAAAGTTCAACTTGCGCAGGGCAACCAGACCGTCACTGACCAGGCAGTGATCAACTCTCCGCTGCTTGAGGGGATGAGTTTGACGACGGCCGACGACGGACGGGCGGAGATTCAGTTCGAAGATGGCAGCGTGGCGCGCCTCTCGCCCGACAGTTCGCTCACCATCAAGACGCTGCGCGGCCAGGGAACCTCGTCCGACGCAGAGCTGGACGTAAATGGCGGGCTCGCGTACTTCGAGTTGCAGGGCAACGGCCAGGCCGGACAGATTCGCGTGCGCTTTGGCGACAGCGTAGTGACGGGCAGCGGCTTTACTGTCTTCCGCGTAAAAGACGATACGCCTCCGGGCGAGCTTGCCGTCTTTTCCGGTAATGCGCACCTGGACGGCGCGAATGGCCTGGCGCTGGACATTCACGGCGGCGAAAGCGTGGCGCTGAGCAATACCGATCCCAACGGCTACAACATGGCTGAGTCGATCGAGCCGGACTCCTGGGACACGTGGAACTCCGACCGCGATCAGGCGCTGAGCAGCCAGGCGACAGCGCAGACCGGCGCGCCGAGCGATCTGGCGCAGGGCCAGTCGGCTAATCCCGCGTGGAGCGACCTGGATGCAAACGGGCAGTGGTATAACGTGCCCGGACAGGGCTACGTGTGGTCGCCCTATGATGCGTCCAACGCCGGCTTCGATCCTTATGGAAATGGCAACTGGGTGTGGACGCCGGGCTTCGGTTACACATGGGCTTCGGCATACCCGTGGGGCTATTTGCCGTACCAGTGCGGCGCATGGAACTTCTACGGCGGCTTTGGATGGGGCTGGGCGCCGGGGCTCGGCGGCTGCTCGCCGTGGTGGACGACTGGATTTTATGGCGGGCCAGTCTTTGGCATTGTTCCCGGCTGGTATCACCCGGTTCACCGGCCGATTGGACCGCGGACGCCGGTTCCAAACCGGCCGATTCCGATGATTGCCGTGAACCGGCGTCCGCAGGTGTTCGCGGGCGGGCTGCCGGCTCGCGATCTCAACACGCCGGTGAGGATCGACGGGCAGACCGTGGCGGCGATGCGGCCTTTGCCGGGCCGCTCCGCGTATGAGGGCGCATCGTTTGCCGGACGCGCCGTCTACGGCCAGCCAACAGTCAGAGAGGGAGCTCCGGCTGCTGGCGCACGGCCGGGCTTTGTGCCTTCGCGTCCGGCGTATGCGCCAGCGCCGTATGGTTACGCTCCGCAGCACGGCAATTATGCGACGCCGAGTAGGCCGAGCAGCGCGCCCGCTTCGCGTCCGGCGCCGGCTTACCATCCGAGCGGGGGCGGTGGTGGCAGCTATCATCCTCCCAGTGGTGGCGGAGGCGGCGGTTCTCACCCGAGCGGCGGCGGAGGCGGAGGTGGTCATCCGTCCGGCGGTGGCGGTGGTGGCGGCCGGAGGTAATCTGCGCATCTTGAAATGGCGTATTGGATAATCTATGTGAAGGCGCATTGCGGAGCTGACCCAATGGCTGCTCCGCAATGCATAGCCTTAAAGTGGGGCTGCGGGAACCAAAACCGGCAACAGAAATTCCCGAACGCCAGGGCTTTGAAATCCCCGAAATCCACCGGATGCCTTCCGGAATTCGCCCGTTTAGTTCTTTTTTTGCCGGAAGCGCGATTCCGCCCTCCTTATCCACAAAAACACGCCTTGGAACCGTTGACCCTGAGGATTCGGCTCCGTAGAGTCAGTAATCAAGCAGGTACTTTGTCATGCTGTGACGGCTTTCCCTTGCGGGCAGCGTGCGTCGCTCATTACATGGAGCAACGGGTCAACTTTCCGGAGTAAAGATGCTGAAACTAAAGAAGATCCACATCCTGGGGTTCAAGAGCTTTTGCGATCGCACGGAAATCGGCCTTGCCGGCACCGGCATTGCGGTCGTCGTGGGGCCGAATGGGTGCGGCAAGTCGAACATTCTGGACGGTGTGACCTGGGTGCTGGGCGAGCAGAGCGCCAAGAGTCTGCGCGGCACGCACATGCAGGATGTGATCTTTGCCGGGACGCGCGAGCGCAAGGCCCTGGGCATGGCCGAAGTGACCCTCACGATGATTGACCCGGAAGCCTACGAAGGGTCAATTCCCGCGGAGCCGGAGGTTGTGGTCGACAACGAAGCGCCCGCGGACTGGAATGAGGAAGAACTGCGCCGCCAGCGCGCTGTTGAGGCTGAGGAGATTATCGCCAGCGAGCAGCCCGGCAAAGTGATCGAAGAAGAGGGCGAACAGAAAAACGCGGAAGGGCAGCCGGCCGACGGTTCGCACGCCGTGGTGCTCAAAATTCGCCGCCGCAAATTTTCGAGCACGCCGCAGAAGGGCGAAGTGGTCATCACGCGGCGTCTGTTCCGCACCGGCGAAAGCGAATACCTGCTCAATGGCAAGCTATGCCGGCTGCGCGACATTCAGGACATCTTCATGGGCACGGGCCTGGGGCCGGAGAGTTACGCGATCATCGGCCAGGAGCGCATTGGGCAGTTGCTCAGCTCGAAGCCGCACGAGCGCCGGTCGATTATTGAAGAAGCTGCCGGAATTACGCGCTTCAAGACGAAAAAACGCCTGGCCGAGCTGCGGCTTGAAAGCGCAAAGCAGAATCTGGCCCGCGTGGATGACATTTTTGAAGAAGTCACGCGGCAGATGAACAGCTTGAAGCGCCAGGCTGCCAAGGCAGAGCGTTATGCGGCGGTGCGCGATGAGTTGCGCGGCCGGTTGCGCGTGGTGCTGGTCAGCCGCATGGCCGTGATGGACGCCGATCAGAAGCGCCTGGACGAAGACATCGCTGCGCTGACGGAGCGCATAAACGGGTCAGCTGCTCAGATAGAAACCGACGAGGCGAGCCAGCACGAGTTGACCGAGCGTGGTTATCAGCTCGACCGCGATGGGCAGGAGGCGCAGTCGCGTGCGAATAACGCAGCCGTTGAGCTGGAACGCGCGACGGCGCGCGAGCGCTCGAACACCGAGCGCGTGGCTGATCTTGAAGCGCGCATCGCCGCCGCCGGTACGGAGCTGGAGCAGACGCGGACGCAGCTTGCGGGCATTCAGGAAGAGCGCGCCCAGCAGCGGCAGTTTTTGGAGACAGCGGCCGGTGAGGCCCGCGAGTTCCGCAGTATGGTGGAGGCGCGCCAGCAAGGGGCACGCGCCGCTGCCGAAGAGGTGTTCCGGTCCGAACGGGAACTGGAGATCAGCCGCCGCCACGCCATGAACCTGCTGACGCAGGCCGGCAACGCGCGCAACCACATGGCGCAGGGCGAGGAAAGCCTGGCGGCGCAGGAGCGCGAAGCCGAGCGGTTGAACGCCGAGATGCGCCAGGCCGAGCATGAGAAAGAAAATCTTGGCGTGGAAAGCGGCGCGGCGCGGGTGCGGTTTGAAATCGCCAACGAATCGCTCCGCAGCCTTGAGGCGGAGATTGCCTCGCTGCGTGAAGGGCTGCAGACCAAGCGCGCGCAGGAGAATGAGCAGCGCGCCCGCGCTAACCAGTTACGCAGCCAGCAGGCCGCAGCCGCGGGCCGGCGCGACTCGCTCGAGGCGCTGATTCGCAACCACAGCTACTCGACTGACACGGTGCGCAAGCTGCTGAAGCCGGGGGCGCTCGGGCAGAGCATCGCTCCCAAAGGCACGCTTGCGGATTTTCTTGAGGTTGCAGGCCAGCACGAAGGCGTGGTCGACGAGTTCCTGCGCGAAGAGTTGAACTACGTGGTGGTTGAAAACTGGGGCGTGGCCGAAGAGGGCGTGCGGCTGCTCAAGACGAGCGATGGACGGGCAACGTTCCTGATTCACGATAGCGCGCAGGGGCAGCTCTTCGACTCGAACACGCCTACGGTGAGCGAAGCTGGCGTGACGCCGCTGCGCGAAGCGATCAAGGTGCTGAATGGCTTCGGCCGGTCGCTTGAGACCATTCTGCCGAAGCTGCGCTACGGCTACCTTGTGGACGATGCCGAGCGCGCGCAGCACCTGGCATCGCAGTACAAGTTTGGCTACTTCCTGACGCCGGGCGGCGAATGCTTTCATAATGCAACCGTTACCGGCGGCAAGCCGGCCAGCGAAGGGCCGCTGGCGCTCAAGCGCGATTTGCGGGAAACCGAAAACCGCCTCGCGCGTGTGCAGGCCGAGCTGAATGAAGCCGAAGCGCAGGCTGCCGCGCTTACCAGCGCGATCGAGGAGCTTACCGCACAGCTCGAAACCCGCAGCGCAGAGCGGCGGCAGGCCGAGACCGAGGCTGCGAATCTTGGAGCCGCGCTCAAGCAGATGGAGGGCGAAGCGCAGCGCATCGAGCGCCGGTTGCAGGACTGGACGACGCAGGCTGCGCGCAACAAGGAGGCCTGCGAGGCGAAACATCAATCGATTGCGCAGAAGCGCGAAGAGACGGCGCGTCTGGAAGCCGAGCATGCGCAGGCTGAGGCTGGCCTGGACGCGCTGCAGGGCCAGCTCGACGAACTGCGCCGCAAACGCGAAGCCCTGCAGCAAGAGGCCGCGCAGGCAACTGCCGAGCTCGCGGGCCTTGAAGAGCGCCGCCGCGGCGCCGAAGCTGCCTTCCAGCGCATCGATCGCCTGCACGCGGATCTGGAGCGCCGCGTAGCCACGATTGAGCGGCAGCGCAGCGAGGCTGAGGCGGAGCGCGAGCAGCGCGTGCGCGAATCGGCTGAGCTTGTTGACCGGCAGAAGCAGCTTACGGAGATCCGCGCCGAGGCGCAGGCGCAGGCGCAGGCAATTACGGTGCAGGCGCAGGCGCTTCGGCAGCAGCTCGGCGAGCTTGAGGCTCGGCTCAAGAATGAGCGCGCTGCTCTCGATCAACTGCGCGAAGATCGCGCTGCGCGTTCGAGTGAGCTGGCGAAGCTGCAATCTGATCTTGAACATCTTGAGGCAAGCTGCCTGGCCGAGGTCAACGTAGAGGCGCAGGTGCTGCGCGAGGATGCAGAGATTGTGCGGCTGGCCGGCGAGGAACTGGCTGCCGAAGACGAGGCATGCCGCGCGCTACGCCAGAAAATGGAGCAGATGGGTCCGGTGAACATGATGGCTCTCGACGAGTACAAGGAAACCGCCGAACGCCACGGGTTCCTGGAAGCGCAGCGCAAGGACCTGGTTGAGTCGATCGAGAACACGCAGGAGACCATTAAGGAAATCGACCAGATTTCGCGCGCGAAGTTCGACGAGGCCTTCGGAAAGATTAACGAGAACTTCGGCAAGGTCTTCGCGCACCTGTTCCACGGCGGCCAGGCGTTTTTGCGGCTCACGGATGAGGAGAACCAGGCCGAAAGCGGTCTGGAGATCGTCGCCTCGCCGCCAGGCAAGAAGCTGCAGAACGTTCTGCTGCTCTCGGGCGGTGAAAAGGCGCTTACCGCGCTGGCGCTGCTGGTCGGCATTTTCCAGTTCCAGCCCAGCCCGTTCTGTGTGCTGGACGAAGTAGATGCTCCACTTGACGAAACCAACGTTGGGCGGCTTGCCGACTTGCTGCACACTTTGAGCCAGGACACGCAGTTCCTGGTCGTCACTCACTCGAAACGCATGATGCAGGCCGCGGACATGATTTACGGCGTGACCATGCAGGAGCCGGGTGTGTCGAAGATCGTCAGCGTGCGGCTTGGCAATCGCGAGCAGCAGCGGGCGACGGCGTAGACCAAAGAGCAGCAATCAATCGGGGAACAGGGATTGTGAGAGGTATCGTTCCGGAGGCCGGCGTGCACGGCAAACTGGAGATGATCGTTGGGCCGATGCGCAGCAACAAGACTGCGGAGCTGCTGCGGCGCATCGAGATCCGCCGCGAGTACGCGCGGCAGTACGTCTTGCTGCTCAAGCCCAGCGCCGATACCAAAGCGGCCGCCGGCCAGGTGGAAAGCCGCAATCGCAATGGCTGCGGAAAAATGGAAGCGGTCGAGTTTCCCGGTTCCAATCCGTGGTCGGTGCTGCCGCTCATCGATGCAACCGAACAGCGCATCGGCAAGCGCATCGAGTGCATTGCCCTGGACGAGGGTCAGTTCGTCGAAGATCTGTTCCTCTTCACAAAGCGGCTGCTTGAGTCGGGCTACGACGTGATGGTTTCGGGCCTCGAACTTGATTTCCGTGGCATGCCGTTCGGCGAAATGCTCGATCTCTCCTGGCTGGTGCGCACCTATGCCGGCAACATCACGGAACTCGTTGCCTATTGCACCTGCGGGGCCAAGGCGCTATACCCGCAGCGGCTCGTTGACGGCAACCCCGCGCACTTCGACAGCCCGGTTATCATGGCCGGCGACAACTACGAGCCGCGCTGCGCGGAGCATTTTGTGCTGCCAGGCCGGCCGCACTGAATACGTTGCTGTGCATTTGCATTCGATGGGACTCCGAGTTGCGATGCTACGGCTCAAGGGTTTTCAACTTGCTTCGCGCCGTATGAGGCGGCTTCAGTTTGTCGTGTCCGCCGCATCGGTCTTATCGGGCTGCAGAGGCTGCACGTCGCCCATCGGGTGCCCGAGACGGCTGGCGTCGAAACGCGGCTTCGAGCGCCACACGGCGGCGCTCCAGTCGTCCCCGATCTTCGCAAATGCCTGTTGCGCGGTCTGCGCATCGCCGGCTTTAAGAGCGAGATAGGCAAATGCATTGCGCTCGTAGTTATTGGTTCCGTAAAGCTGCTCCAGCGCAAAATAGCCCTGCCGCACCCGGTCCCACTGCATGGCGGGGGCCTGCATGCGGCGGCAGCAATTGATCGTTGCTGCAACCAGGAAGTAAGTCGCATCGCCTTCGAGTCCGCCAATTCGGTCGGCAACCCGAGCTGCGAACTGTTCCGTCTCACCGGGTTTGCCATACCACTTAGGCAAAAGATAGTTTGCGTGGGCGCGTGCAAAGTAAAAGTAGCCAGGCTCCGTGTTCAGTGCTGCGTCCACAAGATTGTCTACCTCGGCGCGCGTCCATCCTTGCCCGAGCGCCACCCGTTGCATGGCCACATACCACTCCGGATCGTTGCTGCCGGATTTAGCCACCTGCTCAAGCGATTGCCGCGCCAGTTGCAGGCGCTGGTTGAGAAGTTGCCAACCCTGCGGCGTCACGGTATTTGCCCAGCCGTTTCCACGAGCCTTCCAGGCGTAGTTCACATAAGCATTGGCCAGAGCGATGTGCGGCGTCGGCGATTCGGGCTCTTGCCGCGCCCAGTCCTGCAGCTTGGCAATCTGCGCCTCCCACGCCGCGTCCGTGGACGTCAGCGGGCCCGCAGGGCTCACGGTGCCGTAGAACACCCGCAGCGCCCAGGCTCCACCTTGCAGGCGCAGCCGCTGGCTCCGCAGTTGGTTCGCAACTGCCTCCAGTTCTGACCACGCACCTTCGTTAAACAGCTTGCGCCATTGCACGGTCATGGCACGCACTGTCGTTTCTTCGGGCTCGGGAGCCGAGTTGTCTGCCTGTTCGGGCAGTCGCTGCGCAGTCTGCTGCGCGTGCGCGCAAACGCACGGTGCAGTGGACGAGGCAATCAGTACGATAATGCTGACGAGTGGGTGAAGCAGAAGAAGGCGAATACGGCAGGACATGACCGGTCACCTCCGGCGCGCGGCGCAGGTTGGACGCGCCGACAGTATAGCGCAAAGGGGAAGCGGAACTGCTGTGGCTAAAACCACCGGGGCTAAAAACCGGCTGGATTTGTGCCGAAGTTCACGGTCATCATGGCAGCCGACAGCTACGAGCCGCGCTGAGCCGAGCATTTCATTCTGTCCGGCTGGCTGCACCGATCAGGAATCGCGACTGATGCAACCCAATGCTCCGCCCGGCATCTCTTACGCACTTACAGTCATGCGACGAGAATCATCGGACAGCGGAGCGCGGGATTTTTTGAGCGTGTCTCGCATCACAAGGAATGCAATTGCCCCGAGAGGAAGTGAAACCGAGACGGTCCACGGCCCATATATTTGCGAACTGATCCATGCCGGTAAGGCGAGACCGGCGAGAATCTGATAACTGAGAGCGCCCGTGGTCCAGTTCACGGCGATTCTTGGCGCGCCGAGGAGGATCAGCACGATCCAAAGCCATTTGTAGCTTTCCATTGGTGTGCGGATACAGAGCACCAGCGCGAATACCATGATCGCGAAGGAGCAGGCAGCCGCGATCAGAACGGCGTACTGCTGTGGATGCTTGCCACGCAGCGTGAAGCGGTTGGCTTGCTCAAGAGATCGCGATAGAGGCCTTACGTAGATCGACGTAATCGTGGTTTTGCCGTTCTGGCGATGGACCACAGTATCTACGATCAGCCACTTCGACGGAAACTGATATTCGAGTATTACGCGCGTGTTGCAGCCTGTACCGGAATTGCATTGCGTATGGATTCCGACCGTGTGCACTGAGACCGGTTCTTGCGCAGGGACCAGTGCGGCTATCTTTTCCAGGTTTTCTTGCAGGTGAGTGCGATCGATGCTTGGGTCGAGCACGGCCCCGACGCGGTCAAACTGGCCATGCCGCAGGTCGTCGAAGTTCCCTTTGGCCTCAGCCGTTGTATCCGGCGCCATCCGGTCCATAAAGTACTTGGCGCCGCAGCCTGTCAAGCTCATGAGAAAGACGAGGACTGCAAGGATTCTGAAATGCCTCATGAAATCTCCCGCAGAGGTTCGAGCGCGCTGCTCCAGGAAACTCAGCCATTGTAAAACAGCGCAATGAAACTCCACGCATGTTGCGGCCTTGAAAGACGATTGCGAGGGTCATCTGCTCTCTGCTGCGACCAATTCGTGGCTGAGGTACTATGGGAGGAAACTCTGGAAGGCTACTCCCAATGAACCGTCGGTTCCACGGCTCCCTCGCTGCCAAGTTGTGTCTCGCGGCGCTTTTCCTTATCGCGGCGTCCGGCCAGACCCAGCAAGTCCAGACCCAGCAAGCCCAGGCCCAGCAAATCCAATCCCAAGCCGTCTGGTCTCTCGACGGAGCTGCCTTCAGTGCGTCCGTTCAGGAGCTTCGCGCTGCGGCCGGGAAAGTGACTGCTGAAAAGTTCGCGCTGGTCACGGTTCTGTTTGAACGCGAGGCGTACGTCATCGATGCCGACGGCCGAGTCGACTACCGGCACACGATGATCTACCGCATTGAGGATCAGGCCGCGATTGACGGCTGGAGCCAGGTGGCCGCGCGTTGGGAGCCTTGGTTTCAGAATATGCCGGAGGTCCATGCCCGCGTCATCGATCCCGACGGGAAGGTGAGCGAGCTTGATCAGAAAACAGTGGCCGACGGTCCTGCCAATGAAGACGAAGAGCAGACCTATACCGACGACCGCATCCGCAAGGCTCCGCTTCCCGGACTCAAAGTAGGCTCGATCGTCGAAGAGGAGATCAGGATCGCCGATAAGCAGCCATTCTTTTCCGGCGGCAGCGTTTACCGCGACTACTTTTCGCGCCCTGTACCGATCGTGCGCGAAGAGCTGACCATCTCCGCACCCCTAGAGAGCCATCTTCAGTACCGCTCTCACGCCATGCCCGAGGTGAAGGTGAGCGACTCGGCGCGGGATGGCGTACGCACCCTCAGCTTCGACGAACCATATCAGACGGCGCACGCCAGCGACGACATCGACCTGCCGACGCATGAACTCGCCGGGCCAATGGTGGAATTTTCCACCGGCGAATCCTGGCTATCGGTGGCCGAGGCCTACCGCAAGCTGGCTGAGCCGCAGATCGATCTTGGCCAGGTGAAGAGCCTGGTGCCCGAGGCCAAAGAAGGCAGCCGCATGCAGCGCATCCAGCGCGCGGTAAGCTGGCTGGACCAGGAGATTCGCTACACCGGCGTCGAGTTTGGCGAATCCAGCCTGCAGCCGCAAAAGCCGGCGGAGGTGTTGAAACGCCACTTCGGAGATTGCAAAGACAAGGCCGCGCTGCTCGTCGCGCTTCTCCGCTCCAGCGGGGTTCCGGCCGAACTGGCACTGCTCGATGCCGGCCCTGGCGTTGACGTCAATCCCGATCTGCCCGGCATGAATCAGTTTGACCATGCCATTGTCTACGTGCCCGGCGAAGGCAAGGATGCGCCCCTGTGGATCGACGCGACCGACCAGTATGCCGCGGTGGGAACCTTGCCTACCATGGATCAGGGCCGCGAGACGCTCGTGATTGCCGAGGGCACTGCCGCCCTCGCGCAGATTCCTATCGCCAATCCGGAAGATAACCTGCTTACCGAGCTGCGCGATGTGACGATGTCGGAGTATGGCGCTGCGCACATCACAGAGACATCGCTCACCCATGGTCCGGTGGATGCGGAGTACCGCGAGGACTTTGGCGGCGCCGATACTCGCGAACGGCGCACTAACCTTGAAGGCTTTGCGAAAAACTATTATCTGGCCAAGGCTCTTACCAGCGTGTCGCACGGCGATGCCAGGGATTTTTCCCAGCCCTTTATGCTCAAGCTCGATATGGCGCAAGCCAGGCGCGGCAACACGGGCATCGACGATGCGGCGGTGGCGATTCCATTTACCAGCATTTTCGACCGGCTTCCTGAGTGGTTCAGGACCGATCCCGGCACTAATGGCGTTAAGCTCACGCCGCAGCAGGAAGACAATCAAAAGCGCGCCATGGAAGCCCGCGTCGCCGATTATGACGTGGTTCCTTTCGCCACCGAATGGCGTTACACGATTACGCCGCCTCCCGGTTTCGAGTTGCGCTCGTTGCCTGAAGACCGCGACACCGCCATGGGCCCGGCCCGCTTGACTGCTCATTATGCCGTCGATAACAAAGGCGTGGTGACCGCCGTGCTGCGCTTTACCACCGCGAAACCCCGCTACACCGCCGACGAGGCGCTCGCGCTGCGCGATGCCGTTCTCGACGCATACAAGCAGGACATGATTATGGTTCTCTTCGATCAGGTGGGATCGAAGCTGATGGCAGCAGGCAAGATCCGCGAGGCGCTCTCCGCCGATCGCGACCTCATCGACCGGCAGCCGCAGGATGCGGTGCACCACGCGCAGTTTGCCAACATCCTGCTCCAGGCCGGCCTTGGCGACATGGCGCGCAGCGAAGCTCAAGCCGCAACAAAACTCGATCCAAACTCGATCATCGCCTTCAAAACGCTCGGCTGGGTATGCCAGTTCAACGGCATCGGCGTGCACTGGGGCTATGGCGCCGATCGCAACTGTTCAGAAGATGCGTACGCCAGGGCCGCTGCGCTCGATAGCGACGATCTCGATACTGCCGTCGATCTTGCCATCGCTCATGAATACGACGAGCAGGACAACCGCTATACATCCGGCGCCCATCTCGACCAGGCGATCGCTGCGTACAAGGCCCTCCGCGAGAGAGACAAAGCCACGGCCGATCAGTACGAGGATTACCTGTTGTGGGATTTGCTCTTCGCGCATCAATACAAGGAGCTGCTTACTGATCTCGATGCGGTGCCTTCGACCGCTGATCGGAACGGCCTTGCGGTTGCCGCCGCAGTCGCCGAATTGGGAGGCGATAACGGTGTGAAGGCCGGCCTCGATCGCGCCAACCAACTGGCCGGCGGCGCCCAGGAACGCAGCGCAGCGCTGGCCGCCGCAGGCGATCACCTGGTTAACCTCCGCATCTACCCTGAAGCGGCGGCCATTCTTTCCGCGGCTGCTGAAGACCAGAGCGACTCCGCGCATCTACTCCAGAGAGCAAGCATCTTCCGTCACTTACCTCTCTGGAACGGTGAATATCTTCCGCCAACCGATCCGCGTAGCGCGGTGCAAAAGGTGTTTCTCGAAGCGTTCGAAGGAGACTTCAACCAGCAGTCCGCCGAGGCGCTTGTGTCCCGGCACGCATACGGCTCGGACGAGGAGTGGAAGAAGCACTTTGAGTATATGCGGATTGAAACCGAGGGCGCGCCGCAGCTCCTCGCCGAACAAACCGGTCTGCCCCCGATTGTCTTCCTCGACCTGATGGCCGGGAACATGAAGCTCAGCGCCGAGGGGAGCGACGAGAAAGGCTACAACATTTCGCTGCAGAGCCTGGGCAGCAAGGCCCGCCAGTATTTTGTGAGCAGGGACGACGGCCGCTACGTGATCGTCACAGATGGAGAGAATCCCTCGGAGGCCGGCAATGAGGTGCTGTACCTGCTCGGCCAGAAGCGCGATGCCGAAGCACAAGCCCTGCTCGACTGGATGCGCGAGCGCCTTCATCTCGGAGGCGGCGACGACCCACTCTCCGGCCCACTGTTTCCGCGCTTCTGGACGCTGGGCAAGCAGGGCGACGAAGCCACTATGCGTCTCGCCGCCGAATCGCTGATCGCATCGACTCCCGCCATCGGGCAGTATCTGCCGCAGATTTACGCTGCCTGGAAATCCGCAACCAGCGACGATGAAAAGCTGAACCTCGGTCTGCTGCTAGCCACCGGCTACTTGCGTGCCGGCGACGGCCCGCGATTGAAAGAGGTGAGCTCTGAAATTCTCTCGAAATACCCCGACTCCTACACCGCGATCCGGCTGACCGGCTTCGCCGATGCGCTGCTCAAGGAGTGGAAAGACTGGAATAGTATGCTCGACGCGCGAATCGCAAAACGCGACGACGACGAGACCCTGCTCCGCATGAAAGTGACTGCGCTGGAGATGCAGGGAGATTTCGCAGGTTCCCGCCAGACTGACCAGAAGATCATCGACCTGGGCAAAGCCACCGCGGGCGACTACAACGATTACGCCTGGAGCGCGCTCTTCGACGGCAAAGTGGATGCCGATGTCACCAAGGCTGCGCAGCAGGCGGTAATGCTCTCAAACAACGACAGCTTCCCCGAGTTGCATACTCTTGCCTGCATCTACGCTTACCAGGGCAAGACGACCGAGGCGCGCGATTTGCTGTTGAAGGCGATGAAGAGCGTCAATCAGGCTGTACCAAATCCGGAGGTCTGGTTCGGCCTGGCGATGATCTATGAGAAATACGGACTGAACGACGCTGCCCTGACTGCCTACGCCAAGATCGAAAAGCCTGATAGCGCCATCCTGACAGACAGCACTTACCTCCTGGCTCAGCAGCGGCTGCAAGCTCTCCGCAGTCCCCAGCCGTCAAAGACCTCGCTGGCCGAGCGGTAGAGACAGACTAGGTTGCTGCGCTGAAAGTTCAATCTTGACTGGAGAGCAATAGGGACTGAAGGCGCAGGAGCACGCGTGCGCACCATCGCAGGAGTAAATTCTCATTTTTTCATTTTTAATTTGTCAATAAAAACTCAGGGTATCGGCGAAAAAATTCTTGACAATGCAGAAAAATACAGGCTACAGTCCTTCGCCAAAGCGCATGATCTGGATTTAGGAAATCCCGGTTTCGATTTCTTCTCAGACTGCTCCGGACAGCCGCACATAAAACGTAGAAAAGATCGCTACGGAACGATTCTCTTACTCTCGGTAATCGGGTACCAGGGCAAGAGTTTGGATTGCAGGCGTCCTGCCTGCTCCAGCATCAGCGAATCGCGCAAGACGGCCTTTGAGGAAACTTCAAGGAGGGCGTAAGGCGATGCGAAGCTCAACCAGTCTTCTGACGCAAACAGATTTCAGATTCTCGTCGTACACGATCAGTCAAAGTAAGGGAAGATTGGGTGCGAGAAATCCGGACATGGCTCGCAGGGCGGGAACCTCGTCCCGCGTCTTCGCGGCGCTCATGTTCGTTGCTGCGATACTGTTTCTGCTTCTGTTTCCGCCCGCCTGCGCTCAAGGAATCACCGGTTCCATGACTGGCACTGTGGCCGATTCCAGCGGCGCAGTCATCGTCGGCGCGACCCTCAACATGGAGCCGACAGCGGAGAAACAAAAAGCGGCCAAATAGCCGCAAGCGATCGAATGGGATTTGATTTGAATGGTGCGCCCGGAGTGATTCGAACACCCGACCTACTGATTCGTAGTCAGTCGCTCTATCCAGCTGAGCTACGGGCGCACACTTTAAGATTGGTTCCTCTCGGAACCATTTCCAGATTAACAGGGAATCGCGACTCGTGCAATTTCAAGGATTTGCCGGTTTGGCGCGTAACTCGTTGAGCCAGTCCTGCATGTGGCCGAGGGCGCGCAGCAGGTTCAGGCGGGCCTGGCTTAGCTGCAAGCCGGCATCGAGCGCGTCTTCAAACTTCTGCCGTTCGTCGATGCGCGCCTGCTCTTCGGCCACGGGGCTGAGCTGCGCGGCTGCGCCGGGGGTGCCGTTGCCCAGCTCCATCTGCGTCAGTATGCTCTTTAAGTTCTCGTTGGCGATCTGCTGCTTCAAGGAAGCGATTTCGGCCAGCGTGTCGAGCTCGCGCAGGTTGGCGGTCAGCGTGGTGATCTGCAGATCGTTCTGGTGTTGCGCCTGCTCGGCTTCCACGCGGGCGCGCAGGGCATCGGCGGCCGAAGCCCGCGCTTTGGCATGCAGGAAGGGATCGTAGATCGGCAGACTGAT
>JASIJX010000255.1 GCA_030049955.1 Acidobacteriaceae bacterium | reverse complement strand
GGCGTGACCGCCGGCGACAACGGCTTGCGCCGATGGCAGCCAAAGCAGTGCCAGCGAGATGAGAACAGCCATGGAGCCGAAGTCAAACAGGCGCTCGACGATGTAGACGGCAATCTGCGTGCTCAGCGGCAGGCCGGTTTTCCTGGCCACCAGGTAGGGGCGCACGGGATCGGCTACGCGGCCGATGAGCGCCACGGCGGTAAAGCCCATCACCTGCGTGCCGGTGAGCGAGAGGAGTGGAACGCGCTTGTTATGCCGCAGCAGCATGGCCCAGCGCGCGGAGCGGAAGACGTAGCCGGCATAAATGCAGAGGATGCCGATGGCGATTTTTCGCCAGTCGGCCATGGCGAGCTGGGCGCGGAAGAGGCCGAAATCGAAGTGAATGCGGTGCCGTGCCCAGACGGCGACGCCAGCCAGCGCGGCCAGCACGATCAAGCTAAGAAGCCATTGGTGTTTTTTCAAGCGTTCTCCGGACTTACGCGCCCTCTATGAGTGTATGGGATGGCGGCGCGAATGCGGGGATGGCTGGCGGATCTCAACGCGCGGCAGTCTGCTGCGCGGTTGTGCCTGGGGCTTCGGTTCGGGCTTGGGCTTCGCGGGCGAGCACGCGGCGATTGAATTCGTGGATGACCCGGGCCACGTAGGCGCGCGTTTCGCGGTAGGGCGGAATGCCGTGGTATTTGTCGACCGCCTGCGGGCCGGCGTTGTAGGCGGCGAGCGCCAAGGCCAGATTGTTGTGATAGCGGGTGAGCAGCGCATCGAGGTACGCGGAACCGCCAAGCACGTTTTCGCCGGGCGAGAAGCTATCGGCCACGCCAAGCCTGGCGGCTGTGGCCGGCATCAACTGCATGAGTCCCTGCGCGCCGGCGCGGCTGACCGCGTGAGCATTGCCATCGCTCTCGGCCTTTACCACGCTGGCCAGCAGATCAACGTCCACGTTGTGCGCCTGGCCTGCGCGGGCCAGCATCTCATTCAGGTCGGCTGCGTTCAGCTTTGCGTTTTGCGCGTTTGCCGGTGCATGCACGAACGTCTGTCCCTGGGGACTGTTGAGCGGCGCAGCCTTAGGCTGGACGGTGGGCTGGGCGGGAGGCTGGACAGTAGGCGGAGGCGGATCGGCGACAGTCTGGAAGCCGGCGATCTGGTCGGG
Source organism: Acidobacteriaceae bacterium (assembly GCA_030049955.1). Next base: position 2,242 of record JASIJX010000255.1, on the reverse strand, counting down.
CGCGAACTCGATGTAGCTGTCTTCGCCTGTGCCCTGGTAGAGGCGTACGCGGCCGTCGATCTGCGCATGATGAGTGCAATGCTCGACGAAGCCGTTTGTGAGGGTCACGAGTTCCGCGGCGCGGGCAGCCGGCACTGTAGCCGCAGAGGCAGCCAGCGCCATGGCGATGATGAGTTTTGTCTTACGCAAGATCGAACGCAATCCTGAACTGCTCCTAAATCCTATACTGATTCGGCCGTGGAGGCTGTTCTTTTTGCCAATGCCCGGGCCAATATCCGCTCGAGCACTACGGCCACGCCATCGTCGTCGTTTTTCGGCGCCTGCTTCCATCCGTTCAGCTTTGCCAGGGCACGCAGCTCGCTCGAAGCATTGGCCATGACCACGGCCTGACCGGCCCATTCGAGCATTCCCTGGTCGTTCCAGTTGTCTCCGATGGCCATTGTTTCGCTGCGGTCAATACCCAGCCGTTGTGCGAGCCGCTTGAGCGCCGAAGCCTTCGAAATTCCTTTCGGCAGCAGGTCGAGAATCGAGAGATCGCGCGCCGGATATTCGGTGCGGACGCTGTCGCATTCTGCCGCCCACTCACTGGCCTTGAGCGCCTGCTCGGCCTCGCGCATGCGCAGGATGCTGCCGGCTATCATCCCCTGAATTGGGTTTTCACCATGGTCAAAAACACGCTCCAGCGGTTTGATCACCTCGATGGAGTTCCGATTGGCCTCGACCCAGAGGGCTATGCGGCCCTGCGCGTGGTCCAAATCCTCGATCACCAGTTCGCCACGGCCGGGGTGGTCAAAGGTGAACACCATGACTCCAAAGGACTTGAGCAGCGTACAAATCCCTCGTGCCGTCCGTGCCTCCATGTGGCAGCGGTCGAGGAGTTCGCCGGAAAGTGTGCCTACCACTGCACCATTGGACGCAATGAGGGGCGTATCCGCTCGGAGGCCAAGACCGGCGACCAGGGGCGCTGTATAGGCTATGCGGCGGCCAGTGGCGATGACAACGGTGATGCCCGCCTGCTGCGCCGCCTGCAGCGCCTGCGCATTGCGCTGGCTGATGGTGGCGCCGAGGCTCGGCAGCAGCGTGCCGTCCATATCGATCGCGACCAGACGGAGCGGAGGGTGCATGGGTCCAGTGTACGAAAGGCAGGGAACAGGGAATAGGGAACAGGGAACAGAAAGCGGATGATGGTCTTGCGATAAGCTCGGAAGATATGGAACGAATCTGCAGCCAATGCCACGCTGTGCTGGCGGTGAATACTGGGGCCGACTGGTGCCCGGCTTGCGGTGGAGCGCTTGTAGAGCGCGCTAGTCTGCCTGAGGGCAAGCCCGTGGCGGCGCCGGCGGAGATCGACCACCGCGGGATTGTTTTGCCTCGCCGGCATGCGGTGGGCGGGATTATTACGCCGCAGTGATTGGCGTACCCGACGGAAGGATTTTGAACCTGATCATCCGGGCGAGGAAGGCTCTAGTAGCTTGTGCTTGAGAACAGTCCTTTCTCCATACGTCAGCTCGGCACCACCAGCGCCCCAAGACCTGCTTTTAATGCTTTCCATAGAGGCCGTATAGGCCCAAGCCGTATCCGAGAAAATACAACGTGACGGCAGAAAGCATAATCGCTCCGATCGCTCTGAGTGACCGCGAGACCGTTCCACGCGGCTCATTACCTTTCGGCCTGATTGCGCTGCGCCAGAGGTAAAAGGCACCGAAGCCAAATATGAGAAGTTTGACCCATCCGAAGATATTTGGATTGACGTGCAATGTCTGGCCCTTCTTTGAGTTTCATCCGAATTTATCTGTAACATCCGGCTGCGTCAAATCGAACCCTCTGCTCATACATCCCCGTTGAAGTAAGGGCGGTCAGCAGAGCGGCGAGCAGCGCACATAGCAGCGGGCCGCCCGCCGGTTGGCTGTGGAGGCCGGCTTATTCGTACCGCAGCGCTTCAGCGGGCAGAATAGAGGCTGCCGAAGATGACGGATACAGAGTGGCTAGCAGCGAAATGCCGATAGAAGCGGCTGCGACAATTACGCCGTGGATCGCACGTGGCGCGAAGGGCAGAGTGTCGATTGAGTAGACCTCGGCGGAGAGATGGATGAAGTGGTAATATCCGCCGGCCCAGGAGGCCAGGTAGCCGAGGATGAGGCCGAGCGCCGTGCCGATGACGCTGATAAGCAAGCCTTGCAGCACGAAGATGCGGCGCACCTGTGCCGGCTGTACGCCGAAGCTCATCATGACAGCGATGTCG
>JASIJX010000254.1 GCA_030049955.1 Acidobacteriaceae bacterium | reverse complement strand
GCAGTTTTACGTTGATATCGGGGAAAGCCGGTCTGCTATCCGAAGGAGATGCAGGATGCGTTCGAGGTTTTTTCCGCACATTCTTGCGGCGTTAGTATTCAGTTTGGCCGGAACGGCATATTCGCAGGTAGTTACCTCAGCCCACTGAGAATGGGGGCTTTCCCATCATGGTTGGCGCTGGATTGGGAAGTTTCAATCCGGACTTTGATAATGGCCGCATGTTGGCCGGCACGGTATGGGTCGACTTCCAGACTCCTCTGCCGCACTACCTCAATGGGCTAGGCTTTCAGATCGAAGGAGAAGATATTGCCTTCAATCCCAATTTCGCGCAGAAGGTCGCTCACAATAAGGAAGAAGTGGCTTCGGGCGGCGTGACCTACGGCCGGTGGGACATTCACCAATTCCGCCCGTATGGAAAATTTCTGCTGGGCTTCGGAAATGCGGATTATCCAACACGGACCGGTTTTTATCATCAAACGCGGACGGTAACGACTTTCGGCGGTGGGGTTACTTATCCGGTCCTGCGGGCGCTTTCGGTGCGCGCCGAGTACGAGTATCAGTATTGGCCGCAGTTCTGGTACGAAGGAAGCACCCCTGAGGGCTCACTCAACCCGAATGGATTTACGATCGGCGCGAGTTATCAGATCAGTCACATGTTTCCGCGTTTTTGAACACGGGCGAAGTCGAAGGCGACGGCGCCCGGGCCTTGTCAGAGATATTGCCGGACGATTTTTCGTCCGGCAATTTTCGCCGAAGCATCGCCTGGCAAAACGCCCAAGTCCGCCGGACTGGTGTGCCGACAGGTTTTCGCAACCCACCCAATTGATGCAGAATCAAAAACATCATGAACTTTCGATTTGCGATCCCTCAGCAACTTCGCGGCGCATTCGAAGCAGCCGCGGCCGATTGGCAATCTAACCACAAAGTTGAACGGTTCTGGAAGAAGGACCCGACTCTCTGGACGCAGAAGGGCGAACAGGACTGGATGGGCTGGACCGATATCGTCGCTCGCCAGCAGCGCGACCTCGCGGCCTTCACTGATTTTGCGTCTGGCATCAAGGCCGCGGGCTTTGAGTCGGCGCTATTGCTGGGCATGGGCGGTTCCAGCCTTTGCCCGGAGGTGCTATCGGTCACCTTCGGCCGGCAGGCGGGATTTCCGGCGCTGCATATCGTCGACTCCACAGATCCTGCGGAGATCAAGGCGATCCGCGACAAGCTCGACCTGAAAAAGACGCTGGCGATCGTGTCCAGCAAATCGGGCTCGACGCTGGAGCCGAACATCCTCAAGCAATATTTCTTTGAGGAGATGAAAACCGCGGTGGGCGCCGATAAGGCCGGCAGCCATTTTGTCGCCGTCACTGATCCGGGCTCGAAGATGGAGCAGGTGGCAAAGGGCGACAAGTTCCGGCATATTTTCTATGGCGATCCGCAGATCGGCGGACGTTATTCGGCGCTTTCGAACTTTGGCGTTGTAGCCGCCGCGGCGATGGGGCTGGATGTGAAGCGGCTGCTGGCCGAAGCGGCCAAAGCCGTGGAAGCGGCGAAGCAGGAGCCTGAACAAAACGCGGCTGTGCGGCTTGGCCTGCTGCTTGGGGTCTGCCAAAACTCCGGACGCGACAAGCTCACCTTTTTCACTTCGCCAGAGATCTATGACCTGGGCGCGTGGCTCGAGCAGTTGATTGCCGAGTCGACCGGGAAGCAGGGCAAGGGCATTACGCCGGTCGATCGCGAAGCCATCGGCGCACCGGCGGTCTACGGAAAGGACCGTGTTTTCGCGTACGTCCGACTGGCGAGCACGGCGGATACGAGCCTCGACAAGCAAGTCAGCGCTCTTGAAGCCGCAGGACACCCGGTGGTGCACATCGAGATTGCCGACCTGTATGAAATCTTTGGCCAGTTCTTTGCGTGGGAGATCGCAACGGCGGTTGCGGGATCGGTGATGGGCATCAATCCCTTCGACCAGCCGGACGTGGAATCGGCCAAGGTGGAGACGCGCGCGCTGACCGCCGAGTACGAGAAGACCGGCAAGCTGCCGGCGCGCAAGCCGATATTTGCCGGCGACGGCGTGATGCTGTTTGCCACTGAGGAATACGCCGCGCGGCTGAAGGGCGACGACGCCGGCTCCGGCTCCAGCCTGGGCACATTCCTGCGGGCGCATCTGAGCCAGCTCAAGGAGGGCGATTATTTTGCGATCAATGCTTTTCTGCCGATGTTTGCCGAGAACGAAGAAGCGATCCAGAATTTCCGCCATCGCATCCGCGACATGAAACGCGTGGCTACCTGCCTGGGCTTCGGTCCGCGGTTCCTGCACTCCACCGGGCAGGATTACAAGGGCGGGCCGAATACGGGCGTCTTCCTGCAGATTACGGCCGACCATGCGGTCGATTTGCCGATTCCGGGGCAGAAGTATACCTTCGGCGTGGTTATCGACGCGCAGGCGGCCGGCGACCTGGCGGTGCTTGAGTCACGCGGCCGCCGCGCGCTGCGGGTGCATCTGGTCTTTGATGGCGATACGAGAGGCGTGGCCAAGGGGCTGGCGACGCTGAGCAAGGCGGTTGACGCCGCGCTGCGCGATGGGGCGATCCGATAGACCCCGGTTTCCCTTCCTGTTGACAACCTGAATACCGGCGTCGAGCCCAGCCGCCGGTATTCCCTTCGCGGCGCCGACGATGGTGTAAGGGAGTTTCAGCGAAGAATGGCCGATTCTCTCTTGTTCCTGTCACTTGCAGGCGTCTGTTCGCGTCCAGGTGGGACGTTACGCCAGGGCATTTGGGCGGAACTTTTCGGCGCCGATGGGGTCAAATGAAGTGATGGGGGAAATGACGGCTACTGCCGGGATTCGTCTAATCCCGAAGAGAAGCCGGCAGCATCCATTAGAAGGGGTCGTTTGGACCTGCGGTGGTGGGCAGGCTCGGACGAGTTGGGGTTGAGGAGAGAAGACGATGGATCGTCTGATGCTCAAAAGAATTTTTCCGCAGTTCATGACGTTTTTCGCCGTGGTTGTGCTTTGCGCCGCGATGGCGGCGGGCCAGGATGAACAGAATGGCGCGCAGAATCCGGCGCCCGATACTTCAAGCGCGGCGGCAAATTCCGGCCAGCGCACCGACGGACAGATCGAGATGGACGTGGTGCATGCGCTGGACGCGTCGCAGGCATTGAAGGATGACCTGATCACGGCGGCAACGATCCAGGGCGAGGTCACGCTTTCCGGCACAGTATCGAGCCAGGGCTCGAAGGACCTTGCCGAGTCGATTGCGAAGGGCGTGCCTGGCGTGGCCAAGGTGAACAACAACCTGAAGGTGGGCGATGTGCAGGCCGCGGCGCAGGCGCAGGGTTTGTCGCCGGACCAGAGCGACGATGATACGGGCCAGGCGCAGGCTCCGCCGCAGAATGAGCCGATGCCTATGCCGGATAACGGGCAGGCCGATGCAGGGCAGCAGCCGGCTCCGGCACCCGGGGAAGCACCGAATCAGCCTCCGAGTGATCAAGGTCAGGCCGGGGGGCAGAACCAATATCCTCCGCAGGGGCAGTATCCGCCGCCGCAGCATCCGCCCCAGCAGTATCCGCAGCAGGGTCAGTATCCTCCCCAGCAGTATCCACAGCAGGGTCAGTATCCGCCGCCGCAGTATCCGCAGGCGCGGCCGCAATATACTCCGCCTCCGCCGCCTCCGGGCTATGGGCAGCAGCCGCAATATGGCTATCAACGGCCTCCGGCCTATCAACCGGCGCGTGGGCCGGTAACGGTTGCGCAGGGAACGCTGATCCAGTTGCGGACCAGCGAGCCGGTGGACGGCAAGAAGGCCCAGACTGGGACGCCGGTGCAGTTTACGGTGATCCAGGACGTGCCGGTGGGCGGCGTGCTGGCCATTCCGCGCGGCGCAACCGTGCACGGCGTGGTGACGGAGGTAAAGAAGGCCGGCGAACTGACGGGCAGCAACGAATTCGCGCTGACCCTGACCTCGCTCGATCTGGGCGGACAGAATTACCCGATTCAGAGCGATGAATTCAGGGTGAAGGGTCCGGGCAAGGGCGGCCAAGCCGCCACCAACACAATTGGCGGCGCACTGCTTGGCACCATTATCGGATGCGCGGCAGGCCGCGGCGTGGGCTGTGCTATCGGCGCAGGCGCGGGCGCGGCGGCAGGAGCCGGAGCAACGGCTGCCTCCAAAGGGCCGCGGGCGTGGATTCCGGCCGAGGCGCTGGTTACTTTTCACCTGAACGCGCCGCTCACGGTAAACCCGGTGAGTGCTCAGGAGGCTCAACGGCTGGCCGAAGGCCTGTATCCCGGCGGACCCAACCTCTATCGCCGCGGCTATGCGCCCTATGGCTACTACGCTCCGTATGGCTACCCGACATATGCGTATCCTCCGGTCTACTATGTGCCGTATTACATGGTCGGCGGCACCTACTACTGGCGGTAAGGCAGAATCTCAGCAACAACTGCTTCGGGCATCCTTCGGGATGCCCGATTCTTTTGCTGCGCGCGTTTTCCATTGCGCTCGAGGCGAACGCCTCCGGTAGGCTATGATTTTCCTGCACCAATCCAGGGCATCAATTCCAGGGCATCAATCCACGGGGAAACGGGGGCTGGATCACTCTCATGCCGCAGACAGGATCGCGTTTGCGCAAGTTTGCGGCGGCCGGCATTATCGCAATCGGCGCCTGCCTGGTGGTGGCGATACTGGTTTTCGGCGTGAATCAGAAAACCGCTACGGGGCGCGACTTCATTCAATATTGGGCGGCGGAGCAGCAGCTTGCGCGCGGCGCGAATCCCTATGACACGGCTGCGCTCTTTCGCGTTGAGCGCTCTGCCGGTATGGGCTTTCCAGGCGCACTGGTCAGCCTGAGCCCACCGGTGGCGTCTGCTTATGCGCTGCCGCTGGGATGGGTGAGCGCGAAAACCGGGCTTATCCTGTGGATGCTTCTGCTGCTTGCCTGCCTTTCAGTTTCGGTGTGGATTCTCTGGCTGCTGCACGGACGGCCCGAGAGCCGCTGGCATGTGATCGCGCTGGGTTTTCCGCCGTCGCTGTGGTGCCTCATCTCCGGTCAGCTCGGAATCTTCTTTCTGCTCAGTATTGTGCTGTTTCTGTACTTCGTTCGCAGGCGGCCGTGGCTTGCGGGCGCGGCGCTGGTGCTTTGCGCGCTCAAGCCGCATCTGTTCCT
>JASIJX010000253.1 GCA_030049955.1 Acidobacteriaceae bacterium | reverse complement strand
GCGCCCACTGCGATACCAACGCCAAACGCGATCAGTCCGGTAGCAACTGCCTCTTCAGTGCTGTAATCCGGAGTCTGCACCGGTACGCCATACACAACGGTCGGGTTGTATTGCGGGACGTAAACAACTTGCGGATTCGCCGGTTGAATGACGATCGTTTGTGGCGACTCCTGAACGACCTTGATCTGCGAACCGGATTTGAGATTGCCCGCATCCTTTGCTTTAGCGCGCATGGTCTGCACCGCCGCCATCACGTCTTTCGATTGGGTGCTATACGCCTCTCCAAGTGCAGAGGTCCAGCTCAGATTTTTCGTCATATTGTCGAGGACCGAGGGGAACTGCGTCAGCGCCTTCACGCCGGGATCCCACGGCTGCTGATCAACCGCCTTCATCAGGTCATTGCCCTTCAATTTGCTGTTCTGTTGCAGCCACGAATCTGCGGCCTTGACCTGGTCCGGAAACGTGGCGGCTCCGAGAACCTGGGCGACCAACTCATCGGGATATAACGCGATAGGAGCCACCAGTTGCTGCAATTCGTCCGCAGACAGTGGTGCTTCCTGTTCCGGCCCTCCGGCGTTTTGTTCTGTGGCTCCGGCCTGCGCTGCAGATGATGGCTGCTGAGAGAAACCTTGCAACGGTGCCGTTGTGAATACCAGCAGCACAGATAGCCCACATGACAAAGTCTGTTTGGCAAAGGTAATGATCATTTCCTCTCTCCAAGTCTCAGAGAGTGGACGAGCGATTTACAGTGATCGTCTATCGCCTGCGAATTCTCCTTTACAACATATGATGAGCGTTCGACGAAATCTTGGGTGAGATGCTCATCGGTCTCTTCCACGATACGAACATCTTGCTTGCGGGCTAGGTCTCAAGGGGAAGGAAATCGCCCGCCGTAACGAATTGGGCCGCCGACCCGTCCCGGTCGGTGCCTATAGGACTCTGTTCAAAACTGCAGCTGAAGGCGCGTCTGGAAGAATTGCGTATTGCCGCTGCGGTTGAAGCGATCCAGATGACCATAGCCGTAGTTGGCTTCGAGTCGTATGTTGTCTGATAGATACCAGTTGACCATCGGTGTGATTCGCTTGAACCTGCCGCCCCGCAGTGTGCCCTGATCAAGATCGATGGTAGAGAAGTTTCCCACCAATTCCCATGCGCCCTTGCCGCCTTCGAACACACTCTTTTTGGGCGAGACTTGTTTGAAGAATCCTCCGATAGTGTTGTACTCTCGTGTCTCCCCGGTGAGAATCCACGTGGCTACAAAGTTGCCGCCATTGAAAACAGGGTCGTGTGTCGATGGTGAGTGTGTGTTCACAAACCAGTACTCGCTGCCCAGGAGCAGTGGACCTTGCCGAAAATATGTCTCGTACCCGGTCATAAACGTAGAAGTAGCTGGAAACTTGCCGGTATCGACGAAGTAAGGAGCTGGGAATGCTTCAGGGCGTGAACGTAGTTGAAGCATGTCATCCTTGGGCGTTCCGTAACGCAAGTTCAAGCCCAGGTGAAACAGCTTGTCCTGTTCTTCAGAATGAACGGGGAGCCATATGAGGCGCGCGACCTGCTGCTTTGAATATGTGGAAAAGGACTGGTTTTTCGATAGCCAATCCCAATACGCGCCAAGGTTCCAGAGGAAACCATGCTTCGGCGAATAGCCGAGCCACTTGATTCCGTCGGCGAGGATAGGGATGGTCGCGTCGTTCATGGGGGTGCGTTCCATGGTCCATCCGGCGTAACCCACCATGACCTTATTGAGCGAGAAGCCCTCTTTGGTGCGGCCAACGAACAGATTCCCCCAAAGTTCCGGGACCGCTATCATCACTCCCGTTTCGCGCACCAGAAAGGAGTGCGTGGGGCCGTCGTACATAATGCCGCTGCTATAGGTCACCTTTCGCTTGAACTTGGGAAAGGAACCTCTGATAAGGATGCGCGTGTCACGCACTTTGTAACCGGGAGAGAGCTTGATCTGCAGCTTGCTTTGGTCGTCCTGAGAGTACCAGGCAGTGTCAAACAAAAATCCAGCGCCAACGCGGATGGTGAAATATGGTCCCCTGTACTCGTTCCAGCTCTTGAACCCCCTCGGCACTTTCGGTGGGAAAAACTCTTCCTCCGATTCGCCCGCCTCGATCTGGTTCTCGAGATTCGGCGGTCGGGTTGGTGGCTGAGTCGGGGGTGCGGGCGCCGCCTGCCCACCGCCAGGATTTTGCGCACAAATACCCCACGGCTGAGAGAGAACCGCGATCACAACGAACAGTCGCAGCAGCGCCTTCGGGATGGACACTAAATGCATTGGCGCGTCGTTTTCAACTGTCAGTAGGTCATAAACATTTGTTGAATCTCTTCCGGTGTGTGGGGCTTGAGCAGCGCCAGCGTCAGCAGGATGCGTGACTTCTGTGGATTCAACTCTTGGGAGGCAATGAAGCCGTACTCGTCGTCCTTAACTTCCACGTTGCGCCCTACGTCTCCCGTGATCACGCGACTGCTGCGAACGACGACAACACCCTTCTTGACTGCTCGTGCAGCAGCCTCCACAGCGGCTTTATTCATATTTCCGTTGCCGACTCCGGCAATGACAATGCCTTTGGCGCCGCCATTCGCACTTTCGTCGATCAGATCCGGCGACATGTCTTCGCAGGCATAGATGATGTCTACACGCGGAAACTTGGTAACTCCTGAAATATCGAACTCACTTTCCGTTGTGTGCTTCCACGTCGGGGAGTTGTAGAAGTCATTCTTGCCGTAAGCGGATATGCCGACTAGTCCGCGCAAGGGTGACATGAAGGTCTGAACTGCGGTTGTGCTAGTTTTCGTTAATGAATGCGCCCCATGAATCCAGTTGTTCATTACCACCAGTACGCCTCTTCCTTTCGCCTGTGGATCGGCGGCGACGCCGACCGCTTCGTAAAGGTTGAGTGGACCATCGGCACTAATGGCTGTAGATGGCCGCATTGATCCGACCAGCACCACGGGTTTATCGCTTTTTACAACCAGATTGAGAAAGTATGCTGATTCCTCCATTGTGTCTGTGCCATGAGTCACTACAATTCCATCGACCTCATCGGTCGCCAGAAGCTCATTAATCCGCTTCGCGAGCTTGAGCAGAATGTCGAACGTCATGTCCTGCGATCCAACGTTGGAAACCTGCTCTCCCTTGATATTTGCCAGCTTCTCGATTCCGGGAACAGCGGCGATCATGGACCCGATGCTTACAGCGCCTGACTGATAAGCAGATTGCGCGCCGGTCGCGCCCGCTCCCGCAATCGTCCCGCCGGTGGCGAGGATCATGACATTTGGTTTTTTCTCCTGTGGGAGAACCATTTGACAAGGAAGAATGAATGCAGTGACGAGCAACAGAGTCAAAGGCCGATAAGACACTTTCATGTCCGCCTCCTTGGAAGGAATGCGCCGCGCATGAGGAATGTGCGTCGAGCCTATTGATATTTGGACTTGTCCAAACCTGTCAGCTTCACCGGGTCGAGCAGTTCCTGAATCTGCTGTTCGGTCAGAAGATGCTTTTCGCGAATGATTTCAAGAACGCCTTTGCCGCTTGACTTTGCTTCCGCTGCCAGTTC
>JASIJX010000252.1 GCA_030049955.1 Acidobacteriaceae bacterium | reverse complement strand
GTGATGGGGAGTTTCTGCGTGAGAAGCGCAGAGCGAATTTCAACTTCGCCGCCGATGCCGAAAGAATTCACGCGCTGATCGCCGGTAGCCTCTCTGGCGCGCGGGCGGATGGTCTGCCAATGGTAATTCTTCGTACCTTGATTCAGGTCTTCCTGCGGCCGACCGTCTGATGTGAGCCCGAGCAGTGCGAGCCGTCCATCGTCGCGAACGTCGGCGAGATCGAAAACCTGCGGTGGACCGACAGGTTGATTGATCAGGTTGAACTTTCCTGACGAGTCCGCCAGCCAAACGAAAGCGCCGCCACTTCCATTTTTGGACGCCGAAACCTGTCCGAGTAAAAGATCGATGGCGCCGTTGTTGTCGATGTCGGCGGCATGAAGGCGTACATCTTCGGTCAGAGTGATGGCCGGATTCGGAACATCTGCGACATGTGCGGACGTCCAGCCCTGTCCGCTGGCTGCATACGAAAGTCGTGCGATGGCGCCACCGGGCAAAACGCATACGAGGTCTAGCAGGCCATCGCTGTTCACGTCTGCTGCGGTAATCGCCTTAGGCGAAGCGAATTCAGCAGGCACAGGCACTTCAGAAAATCGCCCGGAACGCTGATTGAGAAAGACATGCAAATGTCCCGCGCCATCTAAGAGGGCGGCATCGGGGCTGCCGTCACCATTAAAGTCAGCCCACACAAACTCACGTATACCGGAAATTCCCGCGAAAGGATGGATCGGGGTGAACGTTCCGTCTCCGTTGTTGCGCAGCACGGTAGGCAGGCCTGTACTCTGCCCCAGGACGATGTCGAGATCGCCGTCGGCTTCGATATCGACAGCCCACGCCCCAATGTAAGCGCCGTTGAGGACGGATTTCGGCAGCCGCGCTTTTGCAGTCACGTCTGTGAACCGCTGAAGGTTCTCCTGAACCATCAGGCGGACACCGCCCGCACCTGCGAGTACAAGATCGGTTTTGAAATCGTAGTTGATGTCGGCGGGCAGGATACCTTCCGGCGTGGGTGCGACGGCGGAAGGTCCACCGGGAAACGGAAAGCTCGCTCCGGTCGCAAGCCGCACTTGATGCGCATTAGCGACAGCAATCGTAGGCGCACCTTCTCCGGAAAGCGAGAGCGAACCGATCCAGTCCCAACGATCGTTTCCGAATGTTGGTATGGGCTGCGCAATAAATTTGATCGCGGTGTCCGGAGGCGCCGGCGTCGAAGACGGCGAGGGAAGGCGCAAAAACTGTGTGAACGGTTGAGCTTCATCGCCCTCAGCGGGTCTGATTTCGGCTAGGCTCGCCCGAAACGCGGGAACGCGCATCAGAACATTGCGCAGAAAAACACTGCGAAGAGCAGCAGCACCGGGATTACTGCCGGATGCTGCCGCTTGAAGCGCTGTAAGTTCCTGCCTTACATCCGGCGGCCACGCAATGCTCTGGGCGGCGATGCGCTGGATGGTGGCGTGGAGCGTGGCGGAGTCTCCGCGTTTGGCGGAGATGCGGCTTAATTCGACGAGTGCGGCAAGATTGTCGGGGCGGGCCGTCAGAATCTGCTCAATTAGATTTTGAAACTGATCCTCGCTTCCTGCGCCGCCTTGGCGTTCAATGGCAAGCGCGAGTGCGTATATTGCGCGAGGATCTTTGGGGTCGAGGCTGACCGCCTTTCGGTAGTAATCAATGGCCGCCTGGGAGTCGCCGCGCGCGCTGTTGAGCAGGCCAAGCAGGAAGTAGATCCTGCTGTTCTGCGGAGCGAGTTTGAGGGCGCGATTAAGGCGCTCGGCTGCCGGATCGAAGTTGCGCTGGCGCAAGGCCAGGATTCCCCAGTTGGCCCAAGCGGCAGGTTCGCCGCGAGCAATCTGCGTAGCTTGCTGAAGACTGCTGTCCGCAAGCGTGTCGTTGCCGACCTGAAGGGCGGATAGACCGACGTAGAAGGTTGAAACGAATTGCTCATATGCTTTCGAGGATGTTTTGGGCAAGCCACTCGTCGAATGACATCCACTGAGAAGCAGGCCCATGATGGCGAGAAGGCATGCCACAACCTTTGGGGCTTGTTTCACTGAGTCACTTGCACGCTTCTTCGTCGGGTGCGACTTGGTGCCCAAACTGTCCGGAGGCACGACGGACGCAGGCAGCGTCCGACCTATGCTCAAGCGATTCGTTCCGGCAGTAGTTCGAAGATAAGAACGTTTGTTCACAACTGGAAAGAGTTTTTTCCGGATCTCAACAGCTAGAAGGTCAATTCATCGTGCCGGAACGCCGACGCAGCAAAGTTGAACTGTCCTCTTGGCGGTTAAGTTAAAGTTATCGCATGAGGCTATTTCCGCGATAGCTGATAAGGAGCAGTACTTTATTTTCCTGCTGGAAAGAGGGTGGCGGCCGTCGCCGGAATGTCGTGCGCGAATCGCCATGAGCACTCAGATCATTGCGAAACGCCCGGCCGCGCCAATCGCAACTTAAGGCGCGGGTGAACGGAGGAAAGCTCATCCATCCACCATTAGATCGTGACGAGGACTATAGAGATCGGTTCGCCTCCATGGGCGGATTACCCGCAGCGATCAGGAGAGCAATTAAGGAGAAAGGCTCGCCCGTCCTGATATCCAAAGAACGAGAAAAAGCTGATGCAATGTTGATTTGGGAAGGATTCCTCTCAAATGAGGAGCCGGATCAACCGAGGCAAAACTTTTGGATCTCACACATATGATCCTGCGTCGATCACATTCCTGCTTGTCGGCCTGATCACAAAGATCGCTGAGACTGAAGACGTTGCAAAGTGTCGGGGGAGCGGAAGGAAACGTAAGGAATACGGACAGCATGCTGCAAAATCGCAGCAGGCCAATTCAGGCTCTCCCGAAGATTCTTTAGTTTCTCGGATTTATTGGGGAGGACGCTATCGAATAGTTCTTGTAAGAATATGATTATAAAGATAAAAATCGGATTGATTGTGTCTAGTTGCCCCCAATGTTGCCCCCATACGATCTAAGCTACCCACCCAACCATTTAGCTCCCCGCTGTGCCACGAGAAGCGCCGGTACCTACCGTCTGAAATCTTCAGGGCAATCTGTCGGCACGACTGAACACCAGTTCCCTGCCCGAAAG
>JASIJX010000029.1 GCA_030049955.1 Acidobacteriaceae bacterium | reverse complement strand
GTGCTGTCGCAATGTCCATAAGGCATGCGCAAAGCAGAAACGCCGCCAGCGTCTGCGGAGTTTTCATTCTGGTCTCCTTCCTTGAAAGGGGATTTGCCTCTCGTGCAAGGATGAATCCGGGCGCATGGAAAGGGGATGCAAACACGTCGCGAACTGCTGGTGGTCTGCCCGATTGTTTGTGACAGTGTGAGCGTTAGTCAAGCGCAGAGGTGAGGAGACAGGAGTTGTTGGGCCTTCGGCGCGTCTTCAAATCCGATGTACGCCGATTAGAGTGAGACTCTCGGCAACGGCTAAGCGGAGGAGCGCGAACGCCGCGCCCTTTCATGGCCCGTGCTCAAATCTTCGTCCAGTCGAGAATTACCTTGCCCGCCTTGCCGGAGACCATGGCGGCGAAGCCTTGCTGGTAGTCGGAATAGGCAAAGCGGTGCGTGATCACTGGCGAGATGTCCACGCCCGACTCGAGCATCACCGACATCTTGTACCATGTCTCGTACATCTCGCGTCCATAAATACCCTTGATGGTGATCATATTGAAGATCACCTTCCGCCAGTCCATCTCCATCTCTTTGGCGGGGATGCCGAGAATCGCGATCTTGCCTCCGTGGCTCATGCTGGCGATCATGTCGCGCAATGCCTGCGCGTTGCCCGACATCTCCAGGCCCACATCGAAGCCCTCCGCCATACCGAGCTGTTTCTGCACCGCGGTGAGCTCGATTTCGCGCGGATCGACGGCCAGCGTGGCGCCCATCTTCCGCGCCAGGTCGAGCCGGAAGGGATTCAGATCCGTGACGACGATGTGGCGCGCGCCCGCATGTCGCACCACCGGAATCGCCATAAGCCCAATCGGCCCGGCGCCGGTAATCAGTACGTCTTCGCCGAGGACCGGAAACGAAAGCGCCGTGTGCACGGCGTTGCCGAAGGGATCGAAAATGGCGGCGATCTCCTCGTTGATGCCGTGATTGTGCCGCCAGATGTTGGTCATCGGCAGCGCGATCAGTTCGGCAAACGCGCCGGGACGGTTTACTCCAACGCCTTGCGTGTGCGCGCAAAGATGCCGGCGGCCGGCAAAGCAGTTGCGGCAGCGCCCGCAGACAACGTGGCCTTCGCCGCTGACGATATCGCCGGGGAAAAAATCGCTCACATTGGAGCCGACGGCGACGATCTCGCCGGCAAATTCGTGCCCGATGGCCATCGGCACCGGAATCGTCTTCTGCGCCCACTCGTCCCAGTCGTAGATATGAACATCGGTTCCGCAGATTCCGGTGTAATGTACGCGCACTAGGACGTCGTTGATGCCGATACGCGGCTCAGGAATATCTTCAAGCCACAGTCCGCGCTCGGCCCTGCTCTTGACCAAAGCCTTCATCGCCGCCCTCCGGCTGCAGGGCTGCGGGTCAGCTTGACGGTTCTTCGAAGGGTACGGGCTTCAGCCCGTACGTCAAAGATGCCGCCAAATACACGGGGCTTTAGCCCCTGAGGGAATGCGTAGTTCGGCTGACCCACTGCCAACTACGGACACTTTAATTCATCAGGTCCGGGCGAATTCATTGCGTGCGGACAAACGTGCTGCGCTCGCGATCCTTGCGCACGCTGCTCACCGGAAACACCTGGTTATGAAGTACGACGTAAACGCCTGGGCCAAGCAACCGCGCCGCAAACAGACTTTCGGTAAGGTTCTGCAAACCGTCGCTGCGCTCAAAGCCGAGCGGCACCATGGCTCCGGTAAGAATGATCGGCACAGCGGGCGTGGGAATCGAGGTCTCAATCGCCCGGCCACTCTCGACCATCGTGTCGGTTCCGTGCGTGATCACCACTGGGCAGTTCTCGGGCAGCAGCTTCTTCACCTCTTCCACTAGCAGTGCGCGATCGCTGGCGCTCATCTCCAGGCTGTCCTTGTTCATCAGCGGAATCACGCGGACGTCAATCTCCGGCAGGCGCAGCAGGCTAAGGTACTGGCCGATCTTGTTGGAGGTATTGAGCACCGCGCCCGACTGCTCGGAATATTCTTTCTCGATGGTGCCGCCGGTGGTGATCAGATAGATGGTCTGCATCTCGTCAAGGCTCAAGCAAGAACGAAGAGCGTTCGGACTGGAAAAGGCGCTCAGGCGATGCGGTTCGAAGCGTCCGCAACTCTCATGAGCATACACTCAGATTCAATGTGCACTGTGACGGCGACAACTTGATCGCGCGAGATAGAAACGCGATAGCCACAAGCTTTGAGCGCAAGCTAGCCCAAATTCTACGTCCCAACTTCCGAGACTCGTACCCGGTTTTCCACACTCGGTTTCAAGCAACCATCCGTAGAATTCCACTGGTTGAGGACGACCGCTTCTATTTCGATGCTGACGAATTTTTCAGAATCGCCCTTGAAGAGCTTCAACCCGCGGGCCACGCCTGACGATCCAAACGGGCTGGCTACTCTCGGTTCCTGGTGGCTTGTGCCACGCCTCATCATCCGATGATGATCATCCATCCGCCGTTAGCGCATTGCCGGCAATATTCGCAACCAGGAAAAAGTGCTTCGAGCTCTTGAGCATCGTCCCGTACTGAAGCGGCCATTTGCCCCGTGGCCAATCTTCTCGCGCGAGGAAGTTGAAGCAGCTACGCGTGTCCTCCTATCCGGACGAGTCAATTACTGGACTGGGGATGAAGGCAGACACTTCGAATCCGAGTTTGCGGCCTTCACCGGTTGCAATCATGCGGTTGCTGTGGCGAATGGAACGGTTGCACTGGAACTTGCACTGCACGCTCTTGGCATCGGTCCTGGAGACGAGGTAATCGTCACGAGTCGCACATTTATTGCGTCCGCCAGTTGCATTGTCATGCGTGGTGCAACGCCGGTAATCGTCGATGTCGATCGCGATTCGCAGAACATGACAGCAGACACGATCCGGGCTGCGATTACGCCGCGCACGCGAGCCATAATCGCAGTCCATCTTGCCGGCTGGCCCTGTGAGATGGATCCGATTCTGAATCTCGCTCGCGAATATGACTTGAAGGTAATTGAAGATTGTGCCCAGGCCCACGGCGCTATCTATAAAGGCCGCCCCGTGGGCTCCATGGGCGATGCAGGCGCGTTCTCCTTCTGCCAGGACAAGATCATGACCACCGGCGGCGAGGGAGGAATGCTGACGACAAACGACCACGGCTTATGGTCGCGCGCGTGGGCTTTTAAGGATCATGGCAAGAGCTATGAAGCGGTGTACGGGCGCGAGCATCCACCCGGTTACCGGTGGCAGCATGAGAGCTTCGGCACGAATTGGCGCCTTACCGAAATGCAGAGCGCCATCGGCCGCGTGCAGTTGCAGCGTCTTCCCGAATCCGTTCAAAGAAGGCGCGAACTCGCCGGCCTGTTGACAGAGCGCTTCGCGGCGATGCCGGCGCTTCGCGTCACCAGACCGCCTGACCACTTCGTTCATTCGTATTACAAGTACTATGTGTTCCTGCGGAAGGAGCGGTTGCGAAGTAGCTGGGATCAGCAACGCATTATTCAGGCCGTCCAGGACGAGGGTGTCCCTTGTTCTTCGGGGATTTGCAGCGAAATCTACCTGGAGAAGACCTTCCCTCCAGAGCTCAGGCCATCACAGAGGCTTCCTGTTGCCCGAGAGCTTGGAGAAACTGCCTTGATGTTTTTGGTGCACCCGACACTCAGCGAAGCAGATATGGAAGACACAGCGAATGCGGTGGAAAAGGTGCTTGCGCACGCAACGCGGTAAACAGCTTGTGGGTCGTGGCGGAGAGAGTGGGATTCGAACCCACGGTACTCGTTAAAGTACACACGCTTTCCAAGCGTGCGCCTTAAACCACTCGGCCATCTCTCCAGCGGGGTGGTCTGTCTGTATGAATTTAGCATATCCGGCTTTGCTGGACAGCTGAAGCCGCGTCTTCCAATTGAAGAGGAGTAACTCATGCCGAAGACCTGAAACCGTTTACTTGCTTTCGTCCGCTGATTTATAGTGCTGCGTTGTTGCTGCCATTGAAAATTTCCTGCATCCACGAAACCTCGATTGAAAAGGAATCCGAATGCCTCGCATCTCGCGCCGCAATTTGCTCTATTCCGGACTTGCAGTTTCTGCTTCGTCAATCGTGAGCCGCTCCGCGTGGGCGCGCGCTGCTGCCCTGCTCGCTGGCCGCGATGATACCTCTGCCGCTGCGCTGGGCGCCGTCGCGCCGCGCGAAAAGTTTCTTTTTGATTTCGGATGGAAGTTTCAGTTCGGCAATGGCAACGACCCCGCCAAGGACCTCGGCTTCGGCAACGACCAGGGAGATTTCGCCAAGACGGGCGATTTTGCCTTCGCCAAGACGGGCTATGACGACTCCAAGTGGCGCGCGCTCAACCTGCCGCACGACTGGGCAGTCGAG
>JASIJX010000251.1 GCA_030049955.1 Acidobacteriaceae bacterium | reverse complement strand
TGCTTCGCTCCGCACCACGCGAGCGCTACCCAGGGTTCATCGAGCCACAGCTTGCAGAGCAGACGATCAAAGCGCCGGACGGCAGCAACTGGATACACGAGCTCAAGCTCGACGGGTACCGGATTCAGATTCACGTTCGTGCTTCAGAAAAGAACGGCGGGCGCAAGGCCACGCTTTACACGCGCAAGGGACTGGATTGGACCAGCCGCATGCCGGAGATTGCTGCGGCAGCGGCGCAGTTGCCGGTTGAGGCTGCGATTATCGATGGCGAGGTGGTGGCGCTAGACGAAAAAGGCATCGCCAACTTCGCGGATCTGCAGGCGGTGTTTCAAGAAGACCGGACGAAACATCTTGCGTATTTCGGCTTTGATCTGCTGCACCTCGATGGACATAATCTGCGAGGGCTTCCGCTGCTTGAGCGCAAGCAGTTGTTGGCCGATGTGCTTGCAAATGCGGGCGCGCAATCGCCATTGCACTTCAGCGAGCACTTCCGAGCACGTGGCCATGAGGTTTTTGAGAAGGCATGCTCGCTTGGCGCCGAAGGGATTGTCTCCAAGCTTGGTTCGGCCGCGTATGAAGCCGGGCGCGGACACGGGTGGCTCAAGATCAAGTGCATCCAGGAGCAGGAGTTCGTAATCGGCGGATTCACGCCGCCATCAAAGGGCGGGCACGGCATTGGCGCATTGCTGCTCGGCTACTATCGCGGCCGCAAGCTCATATACGCGGGACGCGCCGGCACGGGGTTCACACAAAAGATGCAACGCACGCTACGTACGCAGTTCGACAGGATCGTGCGTAAAGAGACGCCATTTGCGGAGATTCCACGCGAGGCGCGCAAAGACGCATACTGGGTGAAACCGGAACTTGTGGCGCAGATCGCTTTTACCACCTGGACACGCGATAATCTTGTGCGTCAGGCTTCGTTCAAAGGACTGCGCGAGGACAAGCCAGCGCGCGAGGTGGTACGCGAGATGCCAGCGCTTGTGGAAGAGAGTAGCCGTGAGAAGAAGATGATTGAGCTTGCACTTACGCACCCGGAAAAGATTCTGGACTCTGAGAGCGGCATGACCAAGCAGGCGCTCGCGGAGTATTACCTGGCAGTGGCCGAGCGAATGCTGCCACACGTGGCCGACCGGCCGCTGAGCGTTGTGCGGTGCCCCGAGGGCAGCCACAAGCCGTGCTTTTTTCAAAAGCATGTCGGGCAGGGATTGCCGAAAGGCGTAAATAGCCAGCCGGTGCCGAACCGCAAGACAGGCGAGGTGGAGAAGTATCTCACGATCGACTCGGCTGAAGGGCTGCTCGGACTCGCGCAGATGGGCGTGCTGGAGATTCATCCGTGGGGTTCGCGCAACGAGTCGCTTGATCGGCCGGACCGGATTGTGTTCGATCTCGATCCTGACGCAGCGATTTCATGGGAGACGCTGGCGACAAGCGCGCAGAAGCTGAAGGCGCGGCTCAAAAAGCTCGGCCTGGAGAGCTTTTTAAAGAGCACGGGCGGCAAGGGATTGCACGTGGTTGTGCCCGTGGCGCCGGAGTTTGAATGGGGCCCGGTAAAGGAATTCGCGCGCGCTGTCGTTTTGGCCATGGAAGCTGAGGAGCCGGAGCTTTACATCACGAAGATGGCCAAGGCGGCGCGGACAAAGAAGATTTACCTGGATTATTTGCGCAACGATCGCGGCGCGACATCGATTGCTCCGTTCTCGCCGCGCGCGCGGCGCGGGGCGCCGGTTGCGG
Organism: Acidobacteriaceae bacterium; assembly: GCA_030049955.1. The sequence goes on along the minus strand of JASIJX010000251.1, from coordinate 14,516 downwards.
TGACGCTGGATTGGAAAGAGCTGCGCGCGCCAGAGCGCCCGCAGTTTTTTGTGAGCGATTTTCAGCGGTGGCGTTCGCGCCTCAAGCGCGATCCATGGAAGGCGATGGGGAAGGCGATGGCGACAGAGCGGCAACGACTGACTCCCGAGATGCTGGGTGATGCGGGCGCCGAATCGGTGCCGAGCCGACGCCGGAAACGTGGCTGATTTTCTCAGCGGATCGCGTTGTGCACCTGCGTCACAGGTTTTGGAAGCGCAAACTCAGGCGGCTTCGCGCTGCTGCTGCGCACGTTCACGCTCTACCAACTCGCGCGTGACGCGGTCGCTTAACAGCTTCTTCGCCTTCTCAAGATTGCGGCGGCGCGATGGGCTCAGCCGCTTGCCTGCGTAATTAATGTAGAAAGTGAGCAGGCGCAGGCCGGATGATGCTCCTTGCGGCGAAACCTCGCGCGAAGCAAGCGATTCGACAATATTCTTAGCGGGCATGGTGAACAGCCCCGGATGAAGCCGAGCGCATTCGGCCATTTGCTGTGCTGGCGTATTCTCTTCGTTGACTGGATCCATTCCTATCTCTCCTCAACCTGACTTGTCGCTCTCCCGTGACGGCCCGGCAAACCATGATTGCTCCCCATTGCCGGATCCTGCCGCATGATCCACACCTGATCCTAATCTCTGCGGCCAATTTCTCCAGGAGACATCGTGCAGGCGAGCCGCTAAGTACGAAGACGGAATGGACGATTCGTGCTGTTGCCGGATTAGCAACCGGCACACGCTAGAAGTTGCTGAACGCCTGTAGAACCTTGCTGCGAAGCCCCTTCGCAGGTCTATGGGCTTGTGATGCCTTCACAGGAGGGCCAGTTGCTCATTTGGCTCGTACGGAACGGCAGGTAAATGGCTGAATTCAGGTGGGGAGGGTGGCCGTGTCTGCTCACGACACGGAACCTGCGACACGTGCGACTGGACGGAATGTTTTGGCGAAGGATCGAAATTGAAAATGATTCGGCGAGAGCGATCAGGGCCGGATCCTCTGCGATTTTTCCGCAGAGTGTCCGGCCAGTCGGGGACCACAGCTCTTGTCGCAAAGCTATCGATGCGCCGCAGCGGAGAGCATTAGTGCTCCGGGTTCTCAGTGCGCCGCTCTTCCTGCCGTTGCGTTGCCGCGCCAAAGTACTCGTCCAGGACACGCATGAAGCGCCTTGCCGACGCATTGTTCGGCGGAGGGACCTCGCCATCAAGAATGTGTTGGAAATTGTGGTACTGCCCGTTATAGAGCGCCACAGTGTCGTCCTCATTGTTCATGACCGTAACACCGCTCAGGTCGACACCGGCGAAAAGACCGTGGCTGCGCGAATAAGTGAGCAGCTCGGACTTGAAAGTAAGATTTGTTGCGGCCTGCGCCTGGCGCCCGATCGGGCCAGCCGCGCCAGCGGCGGTGCCGCCGAGCTTCAATTTAGTCTGCATCAGGTCCTGCATGCCTTTCTCGTTGGTGGCCACGAGCACCAGGTCAGTGCCTGAGCCGCCAGCCTGGAATCCAAAAGAGCCGCCGGCCAAGCGGATGAACACAGGACCGCTCCAGCCATGCTTTGTACGACAGGAAACAACACCCTGGCCATACTCGGCGCCTATGATAAATGCACCTTTAAACAGCCCGGGGACCACGGCGATGCAATCCGCCTTACTTGCGATCCACTTGGGAACTCCCTTCTCCTTTATTCCCTGGATCTGTTCGAGCGTGTGCGCCGCATTATCCAGACGATTGTTGAGTTTCCTCATATCCGCGTTGGTGTTGCTGATATCGGCAGCGCGCGCGGAGACCGCCATTCCTAGCACGAGTAATAAGCCCAATAACTTCTTCATGAAAACTTCATCCTCCTCCGTTTCTCCTCGCAGCGCCAACCGAGCGACTTGAGCGCCGCTCTTTTATTCACTGCTTACGATGCAGAGTTGCGCCAAGAGGGAAAGTTCTTGCACGGCCAAAACACGGGGCATAAGCGGCGTCGAAGTGCATTGCTTCCACGCTGAAAGCGTGCCGCCGTTTTTGTATTAATGGAAATCCCCGCCATTGCGGCATTTGCGCTCGTTGCGATTTCGGGCTTTTGACGCGAACTACGGGTCGCAATGCTGGCGCAAGTGCAACAATTCGTTACTGGCCGGCTGCAAAGCAAATTGCATCTGACAGACTGGATTGCGCAATTGCTTGCGCGATGCACGCGGTTGCAGTCTTGTGAAAACGAAGGGAGAAATCCGATGAACGCACCGCGCGCGGAGCGCCACGCGGTTCGTTCCGGAGGGACATAATCTGACGGTTCTGCGAGAAACTGTGCAGGCGGGCCGCGGCGTGATTTTATAGCGGTGGGTTGGATGCAGAAGAACGGTTTTAGAATCGCGGTTGCCAGCGTCGGTCCTGGTCACGATCCTGGTCACGGTCCTGGCAACAATCCTGGCCACTTTGATCGTAATTCCCTGTGCCCTGCTATCCTTTTGGTGGTGACCCCGGAAATGCTGCCCATTTTTGAACAGGAGTATCGCGCCCTGCGGCCAAGGGCGTCGATGCCACCGATTGCCGTGCGCTTCCGGCGGTTTACTTCGCTCAATACGACAATCAGGTTGCGGGAGGGCAAGATTCTGGTGAGTCTCTCGGATTTGCTCGAGGGCGCACCGGAGCCGGTGCTGCGAGCCATTGCGCATATCCTGCTGGCGAAGCTCTACAGAAAGCCAATCGAGCCGATGCATAACCTGCGCTATAAGCGGTTTGCTTCGAGCTCTGCCGTCACTCGGCAAACGGAGCTAATCCGGTACGCACGCGGAACCAAGCGCTATCTCGGACCGGAGGGACGCTACTACCATCTGGAGGAGATCTTCGACTCCTTGAATATGCGTTTTTTCGGCGGTCTGCTGGGACGGCCGGAATTGACGTGGAGCGAGCACATGGCAACGCGATCGCTGGGCCATTACGATGCAGCGCACAACACAATCGTAGTGAGTCGCGTCTTCGACCGGCCATCGAGCCCGCGGTATGCAATCGAATATCTGCTGTACCACGAAATGCTTCACTTGAAGCACCCAGTGCGCATGCGCGGGTTGCGGCGGTGCGTGCACTCGCGCGAGTTCAAAGCTGAAGAAGCGCAGTTTCCACAGCTTGCCGAGGCACTGGCATTCTTGAAGCGGCTTTAATACCAAGCCCCAAGAGTTCTTTAAATTGCTTTCCTTTGCGGGGAGCGGTTGTCTAAGGAACATCTCGGGGCCTTTCTTCGTACGGGTGAACATGAGCGTCATGCTTCGCTTTCAGGGGCTTCTTTCTTTCGCTCTCTGTCTGGCTCTTTTGCCGTTGCGCGTTGCGGGACAAGCGCCCGCACCGGGCTCGCTGCACGGAGAAGTTACTGACCCCTCCGGAGCGGTGATTCCTGGCGCTCAGATTGTGGCGCAAGCAGGAAGTCAGTCGTTCACGGCGAAATCCGGACGCGACGGCACGTATACGTTCCGTTCGCTCGCACCGGGCTCGTACACCGTAATCGCGACGGCGCGCGGCTTTGCAACGCTGGCCGTTGACGATGTGACGATTGCGCCGGGACAAGCGCGCGAGCTGAAACTGCCACTCACGATCGAAACCGGACACGAGGAAGTTACGGTGACCGGACAAAACCAGGGCGTGAGCGTGAACCCGGACCAGAACGCAAGCGCGATGGTCATCCGCGGCAGGGATCTGGATGCGCTGTCGGACGATCCAGACGAGTTGCAGAATGAGTTGCAGGCGCTGGCCGGGCCGTCGGCAGGACCAAATGGCGGGCAGATTTATATTGACGGTTTTACGGGCGGGCAGATTCCGCCTAAGTCGTCCATCCTTGAGATCCGCGTGAACCAGAATCCATTTTCGTCGGAGTTCGATCGCATCGGCTATGGACGGATCGAGATCATTACCAAGCCTGGCACGCAGAAGCTGCACGGGAGCATTTCGGGCTTCGGCACCGATTCGGCGCTGAACACGGCCAATCCACTGGTTCCCTATCAGCCGTCTTACGGCCTTTACGCCTATTTCGGCAACCTGAATGGGCCGCTGACGAAGAGCTCGTCTTATTTCCTGAACTTCTTCCGCATTTCGCGGGATGCCCAGAACATTGTGGATGCGGTCAATCCGCAGGATACGAGCACGGATCTTCGCGAAGCATTTCCCGATACCTGGGATAGAACGAACAGCAGTGCGCGCGTGGATTTCCAGTTGGGCAGGAACACGATTACGGTGCGCGACTTCTATTGGCGCTCGGCGCAGACGGGCATCAACGTGGGCACGCTCAACCTGCCATCGCAGGCAGGCAACTCCCTGAATCAGGAAAATACGGTACAGGTTGGCGACACGATTCTGGTGAATGAGGCGCTGGTGAACGAAGTTCATCTGCAGTGGCGGCGAATGCGCAACAGCAGCTCGGCGGACTTACTGACGCCGACGGTGAATGTGCAGGGCTCGTTCGTCGGCGGCGGCAACAGTTCCGGCGCCGTCGAGGATCACCAGGACGATTTCGAAATCCAGGACAAGTCGACGGCAACGGCCGGCAAACACACGCTGCGGTTCGGCGCTGATATGCGGATTTACCGCGACGCCAACTATTCGGAGTCGGGCTCAAACGGAACGTACATGTTCACGACTCTGAACGAGTATCAGGCGGGGACACCGACGCTTTACGCGGCGACCGTGATCACCAATCCGCTGGTGCGTGCGACAGTCTTTGACGGATCGCTCTACTTTCAGGACGACTGGAAGATCGATCCGAATTTTGTGCTGGGGCTGGGACTGCGGTACGAGGGGCAGAACTGGATTGCCGACCACGACGACTGGGCGCCGCGCATTGCCTTTGCGTGGAGTCCCTGGCACAGCGGCACGGCGCCGGCCAAGACGGTGGTGCGCGGAGGCTACGGGTGGTTTTACAACCGGTTCACGGTGCCGAATTCCTTCTACTCAATGGCGGGCACGCCGTACGTGATCACGGCGCTGCACGACAACCTGGTGAACCAGCGCAGCTATACCGTCGCCAATCCGAACGCAGCCTTTCCCAATAATCAATTCAACGCCGCTGCACCGGCCCCGATTCCTGCATCGTTGCTGGCTACCGCTTCTGGGTCGACACCCACGTATCACACGATCGATCCGCACTTTCATGCGGCGATTGATATGCAGGGAGGCATTGGCGTAGACCGGCAGATAACGAAGCTGATCACGGGAAATATCACCTATCTCTACACGCAAGGCGTGCACCAGTACATGTCGAACAATGTGACGGCGCCGGCATTCGATTTGGCAACGTACACGATCACGGGGCCGACGCCGGCGATCTACAACTATCAATTTCAGTCGGGTGGGGTTTACAAGCAGAGCCAGATCATCACGAACGTAAGCGCGCGGCTGAAACGCCTGACGGTGAATGCGTATTACACATACGACACGGCAAAGAGCGATACGCAGGGAGTGAATTCATTTCCGTCTGTGGCATCCGATCCGGGACTCGATTACGGACGCGCGACCTTCGGCATTCGCCATCAGACGGTGTGGATGGGATCGTATGCTGCGCCAAAAGCCATCACGGTTGCGGCAGCGTTCTTTGCGCAGTCGGGCACTCCGTACAACCTGACGATCGGCTCCGACCTGACGGGCAACAACCAGTTCAACGCGCGGCCCAGTTATGGGACCTGCAACGCGCCAAACGTTGTAACGACGCAATACGGATGCCTGGATACGGATCCGGCAGCGGCAGCGGCGGCGGGACAGGACGAGCGGATGATGCCGTACGGAGCGGGAATCGGGCCGGCGAATTCAATCTTCATCGTGCGCGCGAGCAAGGTAATCGGCATCGGGCCGCGGCTCAAGACGGCTGCAGAAAATGACAACAGCACGATCCAGTCCAGCAACAGCGTGCAGGGACGCGGGCTGAGTGGCGGCGGCGCGTCGATTCACCTGGATGCGGCGACCCCGCGGAAATACAGCCTGACGCTGGCTGGGGGCGCGGTCAACGTCTTCAACCAGGTGAATCTTGCCCCGCCGAATGGGGTTCTGAATTCGCCGCTGTTCAACCAGAGTCAATCGCTGGCCAACGGGCAATTCAGCAGCCCCGTTCCGGGGAACCGGACGATTTTCCTCCAGTCGAATTTCTCGTTTTGATTCTCCGCAGCGTACGCAGCATCTATCGCAATCAGCAACCGATTCTTGCGGTGCGCGGGAGGAATGCATGCGATTCAAGCCGCTGGCGGAAAAGCCTTATGTAATGCGCTCCCACCCTAGCGGTAAGAGCAAAGACGGCGCGAACGTCTGCCCAGAGTGGGGGCACTCATTACTACTTACTACTTCCGTCTGCGGCCAGCGCTTGTGACTCAGGCCGGCTTTTCTACGGTCGTTGAATCGGCGGCGAGGATGCGGCGCGCTGCGGGCTGACGAGCGGACCACCACATCAGGGCGATGCCAGCGAGCGCGGCGCCGAGGCTGGCCAGTTGCGCATTCGAGAAGCCCCAGAGGACTTTGGGATTGCGGCGGACAAATTCAACCAAAAAGCGAGCCAGGCCGCTGAGAACGAGGTATTGACCGGTGATCATACCCACCGGATGGGGCTTGCCGGCGCGACGCCAGAGATACCAGCCGATGAGCAGTCCAACGAAGAGCTCGAAGAGCGGCGTGGGCAGCACGCGCACGCCCGGTGCAGTCGGCTCGATTCCGTGAGGAAAGCTCATGCCCAGAGGGAATGGAAGCTTGGTTGCGATGCCATAGCAGCCGTCGCCGGAGAGAAAGCAGCCGATACGGCCGATGGCGTAGCCCACGGCAGCGGCGGGAGCGGCGAGATCCAGCACGCGGAGGGGGCCGATTTTTGCGCGCCAGCCCTGGGCAACGAGCGCGGCTATGCCGAATACCAAGCCGCCATACCAGGCGAACCCTGCCGAATCCCAGAGCACGCGCCAGCCGATTTCACGGAACTCGGAGGGGGTGTCCAGCACATGCCATATTTTGGCTCCCGCTATGCCTGCGACCACGGCAATGGCTACGATGCCTACGGCGTCGGCTGTAATGCCGGCGCGCCGGAAGCCACGGTCCATAATGACTGCGGCGGCGACGGCAGCCAGCCAGAGCATCAGGCCGAAAGTAGGGACATTGAGGTGCCAGAGATGCAGATAGGGAACCATGACATAAGTATAGACGCGGCTCGAATGGGAATCGCGCGGAGACCGTGCGCCGGAAGGGCAAAAAGGCTGTTGAACTGCCGAAACCGGTTTACCATAACCATATAAGGATAAGGCCAGGATAAGGGTCAGGTGCGCTAAATTCCTGCGTGCAGCCAGTTTCCGGCTCTCCGGCTGGGCGGCGAGGGCGGCCGGTGGTACATCCCTTCCCCTGCCCTTCGCATCATTCCTGACACAGACCCCTGATCACGGGGCCGTGAAATACATCGATCAGAAAATGCTTGCGGGATGAGTCGGGAGGCGCTCATAATGGCTCATCGCGCCGGCGATTATCTTTCTATTTCCTGCGTGTTCCGTGCAATTCTGGCACGGATCTCAGGCTTACGACGCAAAGGCTCATCGGTTCGGGAGACAGACCGGCCGCTTTCCGGACCGACATTCCGACAGCACTTATTTGTATGAACATCTAAGTGAAAATTCAGGTTTGAGCGGAGAGAGAAACGCCGGCGCGAAGCTTGCATCACGCGGCCCGCCCGCGCCATAAGCGGCGGGACTGCGGACGCATTCTTGAGATCACATCTTCTTTCGATCGCAGCTTGAGATCGCGTCGCGGCCGGCGTAACTTCCGCCCATTAGAAGGGGTATCGAAATGAGTTTCCCTCTTCGCCGGGCCGTCTATCGGGTGGGCCTTCTAGTTATTTTCGTCTTTACAACCGCTATAGCTGCCGGCGCACAGCAAACGCCGGCTTTAGACAAGCCCGGGCCGGACGACTCAGCAGTAACAGATGCCCCGGAGACGGTGACCATTCCCGGGCCGCTGCGCTCCTTCCTACGCATGGCCGGGATCAGCCAGGAGATCGCGCCTGGCGAAGTTCTGCCGATGCTGGCGCGAAACGTGTTTCTGCATGGGTATGAGAACGGCAGATCCACTGAGTTCCTGATCCTGATCGACCGCTACCTGCACCAGGCGCGCGAATTGCGGTCGATTGCCGGCAACGACCAGATCAGCGTGACGGGCTGCGACGACGCCGGACAGTTGATCCGCATCCTGGGCTACAAATTCCAGCACGGCTGCAGCCGTAAGAATGCAACACTCATCACCGAGGATGCCGAGCGCTCTTTCCTGACTCTCGACTCCGGATTCCCGCTCACGGCTCTTGAAGAATCGCTGGAAACAGGCAAACCGTTCGTCTATCCATATCCGGCGACAGAGGTGCCGGTACTGTTCCGGCAAAAGGATTGGGTTGCGATCAGCGCCTGGAAGCAGAGGCCGGGAGAAAACCTGCTCGACCTACTGCTGCACGACCAGAATGTGGGTCGGCTGTACTCGGCAATGGCGCGGCTGGACTCGCGCACGGGCGATGAGCTGGAGCGCTCGCCAGGACTGAAGCGGCTGCTTCCCATGGCGGCCTCATTCGATTTCTACGGCGGGCAGATCTGTATTCCGGGCCATGCCGTCGCAGTGCCCGGCGACGAGCCGGCCGAGCACGCCTGGCAGGAGTTGGCCGGCGCCAGCCCGCGCTCACCCGGCGAATTCGTCTTGCATCTGCTTTCTCGCGATCGCGGCTGGCTGGCGGCGTATTTCGACGCGCTGTCGCGCCTGAGTTCAGAGCAGCAGGGGCATCTGGCGCAAGGCGACCGGCTGCGCGATCTCTATGACGCCTATCGTTCGTCGTCAGGAGGAGTGGCTGCTTACTCGGGCGTATTTCCGCGCAATGCCGAACTGCTGCTGCTGTTGAGCCGCATGCAGTGGGATGCCGATGGCCAGCCGAGAATTCCAGGCAGCCTGAGAGTGTGGCAGGAGGTGTTCGCAAGGCAGGCGCGGGCGTATGGGTATCGCGACTGGGTGCGGCGCGCCCGCGAAGTGCAGACTCCGGAGAAGTTTCTGGAGGCGCTGGTGGCGGCAACGAACATTGCGACCGAGAACGGCCCCACACAGATGTTCCTGATGGTGAGCGCGATTGACGAGCGCCGCGGAGCGGGGCATCGCATGAGCGAGGAGACGGTGCGGCTGCTCGCCAACCGGTACAACGAATTCCAGAACTGGTACCTGATCTTTTCGGATTTTCCGCAGCTTGACGACAACTCGATTCAACTGTTCTTCAGCACGGCCGACCACATCAATGGGATTCCGGGTACAGCGCTGCGGGCCAATGCGCTTGGAGCCTTCCAGGCCGATGTGGGGCTGTGGCAGATCTTTGCGCGGCAGCACCAGATTCCGGCGAAGGCGCTTGCCAGCTCGTGGCAGAAGGCGCTGGAGCCGTTTGGCCCGGCGGGCAACTCGAACCAGATCTTCGACGCGGCACGCAAATCGCTTGGCGTAATTGTGACGGCAGCGGGCGGCAGCAGCAGTCCGTCGGAGGACGAAATTGTCGACCTGCTGGCCGGGCCGCGGCAGGAGACACCGGATGGCATTCGCGTGCACGAAGAACTGGCGCGGCGCATCCGCGCAGTGCTGGACGACCAGCGGCTGGTTTCTCTGGACACGCTGTTCGACCTGTACGACGGCCTGGAATCCATGGCGCATGGGGCAAATATCGGCGATAGCTTACTGCCATTGGCCGAGAGCCTGCACGAGTTCGAGATGCCGCGGCCGATCTTCACGGGCGGCGAGCGGGTGGCGTGGTCACCGCTGATTTATACCAGCCGGCACGCCGAGCTGCAGGTGCAGACGGACCTTACGAAGGTGATCCGCACGTCGCATGCGCCGGAACAGCTTGATGCGGCGCGTGCGCGGCTTACGCCGTTTCTGCGCGACTCGCTGGTGGGCCTGAACTATGCGTACTACGAGCCGCCGGGGGCGCAGGTTCTGCACAATAATCCGCTGTTTGTTCGCTCGCACGACTTCTCTGTGTCGTCTGTACAGGGCATTGAGCAGGTGTGGGGCGCGCCGGAGCTGATCGGCATTGGCGCAACGGCAGGCGGCGGAGCCTACCTGATGGGCTCGCTAGCCGATTTGCCTTACGCGCTGGCTTCGGCTGAGGAAGATTTCATCTCTCCGGAAAAGGTGCAGGCGCTGATCTGGCGCGAGACGGTGCCGCAACTGCTGGTGGGCGCCGTGCTGCCACGCTGGTGGAACGTCGACCGGAACGAGCTGCATGCTGCGGCGCTTTATCAGCGCTCCGGCGAAGAGTTGGTGGTGGACGCGGAGAACAATCCCCAAATACGCGAAAATGTGCTGTCTATCTTCTCCGAGCGATTTGCAACGGAGCGCCTGGAAAAGCTGGAAGATGCGCTGGAGCAGAACGAGAATCGCAACATGCTGATTGCGCATTTGCTGCCTTCGGACTCGTTCTACCTTGCTGCGCAATTCCGCAAGCGATATCCGCAGGACGTGGCCAAGACCGGACCGGCGAGCCGCGAGCTGGACGACCTGGCCCACCGCGACCCGGCCGATACGGATCCGGCGCGGCTGGCCGTAGATTTTGGCGTGCCACATCCAACACTGGCTGAAACTGACTCATGCACGCTGCTGAACCGCGAGCCATTCCCGGTCTCCGGCGGTTACTCCAGCCGGCTGTTCGGCGAATCGTGGGAGTCGAGCAATCTGTACTGGGCCCGCCTTGCGGACGAGATGGGCTATTCCCCGGTGATGCTCAACTTGCTGGTTCCTGATCTGACGCACCACATGGTCGCCAACATTTTTGCGACCTACGTAGATGACTGGCCTGCGCTGCTTCGTGCGTTGGAGCAGACCGGCGACGAGTTTAAACAGGGGAAATTCTCCGTGCAGTCCGCAAAGGTGGACGCGGGCAATGGGGACGCAGGGAATGGGGGTGGATCCGAATGAGCAACACGATAAAAACCAAAGCGACCGGACTCGCGATCACACTTAATAGCTCTCTCGTATGGATTGGGCTGGGTGCGAGCCTGCTGATGCTGGGCGCCGGGACACCGCCCGCCGCCGGACAGGAAGATTCTTCTTCGCACCTGCAGGTGAACGTAGACCTGGTGCAGCTCAACATAGCCGTGACCGACCGCAAGGGCAACTACATCGCGAACCTGCGGCCTGAGGATTTTGCCATCACAGAAGACAAGATTCCGCAGAAGATTGCAACGTTTGAAGAAGGCAGCGGCGAAGCGCACCGCTTTACGGACCTGACCGCAGGTGACAGCAAGGATGCGCCACCGCCGATTACGCCGTTGCCCGGAGCCAACGTCTTCATCCTTTTCGACACGAGCAACTACATGTATCGCGGATTTGTGTACGCGCAGGACGCGATTGCCGACTTCGTTCGCTCACTGGACCCGGCTAACAAGATCGCGTTCTATTCGTACAGCCGGAATCTTTCGCGGGCGACACTGCTTACCTCCGACCGCTATAGCGTGGTGAACGGCGTGCGCAGCACGGTAGCCGGCGACGACGCGGCGCTTTACAACAGCCTTCTGCTCACGGTGAAAGATGCGTCGCAGCTCACCGGGCGCAAGGCGATTGTTGTGTTCTCGAACGGCCCGGATAATGCGAGCTCCGTTCCGCCGGAGGATGTCGCCGAGCTGGCGCAGTCGACTGGGACAATCATTTACATTGTGAGCACTCGGCAGGCGCAGTCGGCTCCGGTTTCGACCGCAGCCTTTGAGCGCGTGAGCAAGGCGACCGGCGGGAAAGCCTATTTTGCCAGCAATTGGCGGGATGAGAGACAGGCCTTCTCCGCGATTCGCGAAGATATTTCGCACCTTTACACAATCAGCTATTATCCGCAGCCGAATCCGAACCGGGGCTGGCGCACGATCAGCGTAAAACTGGTGAGCCCAAAGCTGCAGAAATACCGTATCCGCACGCGCGACGGCTACCGGCTGATGCAGCACACCGCGATGACGACTGAAAGCTATTCGCCGCCGGCGCCGCCGCATCATGATACGCCGATCCAGGCGCAGTTGAGCGGACATTGACCTGGCATTGATCGTCGGGCAATGAACATGCCATAAGGCTAATTTTCAAGGCCGAACTCACGCTCGGCCCGAGCAAGATGCTCCGGGCGACCGAGATCGCGCCAGCGGTACTCGTCTGCGCGGAAGGCGGCGATTCTTTCCCCTTCGCCGGCCAAGCGAAGGTATGCCGAGATGATCGAGAACGCGCCTGTTTCCGGGATTTCTGCGAATATGCGCGGCGAGATGGCGTGGATTCCAGAAAAGGCAAGCGCTTGGGTGCGCGTGGCAGGGCGCACCAGTTCCGGCTCGCCATCGGCACCTGCGCGACGGCCGCAGAGCCAGCCTTCTTCATCGAAGAGAAGATAGCGCGATGTGGCGCGATCCTGCACAGCAAGCGTGGCTAATGCGTTTTGCCGCTGGTGGAAGCGCATCAGCTTTCCGAGATCGATATCGCTGATCACATCGACGTTGTGCAAGAGGAAAGGTTCGCCGGCGTTGCCTTCCAGGAAGAACCACGCGGCCTGCTTCAGGCCTCCGCCCGTGTCGAGCAGTTCCTGCTCGCGCGAGATTTCGATGCGCATGCCGAAGTTGTTGTGCGCGGCGAGATAGTCGGCGATCATCCTGGCGTGGTGATGCGTATTGACGATTGCCTCTGTGACGCCGAAGGTGCGCAGGCGCTTGAGGGTGATCTCGAGCAGCGTGTGGCCGGCCACGGTGACCAGGGCTTTGGGACGGTCATTGGTGAGCGGGCGCAGACGCGTGCCGAGGCCGGCGGCCAGAACCATCGCTTTCATAGGCCTTGTTTTTCCAGCTCCACGTGGCGCACAGCGACGTTTACGCCGTTGCGCGCGCTGAGATGCCTGGCCAACTGCTCGGCGAGATAGACGGAGCGGTGCTGGCCTCCGGTGCAGCCGAAGGAGACCATCAGGTTCTGGAATCCGCGGCGCTGGTAGGCAGTAACGCTTGCGTCGACGAGCGCGAAGACGTTCTCAACGAAGCGGCGCACGCTTTCTTCGCGGGCGAGATATTCGATCACCGGCGCGTCTTTGCCGGTCATGGTGCGGAAGCGCTCCTCGCGGCCGGGGTTGGGCAGGCTGCGGCCGTCAAAGACGAACCCGCCGCCGTGGCCGGTTGCATCGATCGGCGCTTCGCGGTGAAACGAGAAGCTGAAGATGCGCACGGTGAGCAGGGGCGGTGTGGAGACAGCAATGTGTTGCAGCTTTTCTGAGGCGGCGATGCCGTCGAGCGATTCGAGCAGAGCGGGAAGCGCGATGGGCAGCTTAACGTTGGCTGCGAGCCAGTTCAGGTTCTTAAGAGCGTAGGGAACGCTTTCAAGGAAGTGCACCTTGCGCTCGTAGAAGCCGCGGAAGCCGTAGGCGCCGAGGGCCTGCAGGATGCGCACGTAGACGTACGCATAGTAGTACTGCATGAAAGCCCCGCGGTCGAGGTCTATGTAGCCGGCGAGGCAGTCGAGATAGTGATCGAGAAGCTGCTCGCGCAGATCGGGCGGCAGATTGGCTTTGCCGTCGAAGAGCAGCGATGCGATGTCATACTGCAGCGCGCCTTTGCGGCCACCCTGGTAATCGACAAACCAGGGATGGCCTTCGCGCAGCATGACGTTGCGCGATTGAAAATCGCGGTAGAGGAAATAATCGCGATCGGCGGCGAGCAGGAAGCGCGTCAAGCGGCTGAAATCGTGCTCGAGGGCCTGCTCGTTGAAGGGGACGCCGGCGAGGCGCAGAAAGTAGTACTTGAAATAGTTCAGGTCCCAGGCGATGGACTGGCGATCGAAGCTCGAGCGCGGATAGCAAACCTTGTAATTGAGGTCGCGGCCTGCCTCGACCTGAAACTTTGGCAGCACGGCGACGGTGCGGTGATAGGCCTCGATGGCTTCAGGCCGGATGGCATCGCCGATGCGGTGAGCGGCGAGGAACTCAAAGAGCGTGGTCTCGCCGAGATCCTCTTCAAGATAGGCGTCGTGGTCAAGGTCTTCTTCGTAGATTTCGGGAACCGGAAGGCCATGGCGGCGGAAATGACGCGAAAAGTCGAGGAATGCTGCGTTTTCCTCGCGGACGGAGTGGAGGATGCCAATGGCAGACACGCCGCGGCCGGTGAGGCGGATGATGGCGCGGCCGGAGCCGCCAAGCTCGCCCTGGAGCGGCTGGACGGTGTCTGCCGGAAATCCGTAATGCTTTTCAAATAGCCGTTTCAGTTCGTCCATGTATTCATTCCGCGCGCAGAGCCGCTTCGATCAAGATAAATGACGGCGGTTAAGGCGGGGCAACTTCGAGGTGGCCTTTTTGCCCGCTAGAAGAATCCACGCCCGCGTTGCTTGCGGCGAGGAGGGGATGCCCCACGGCGGTGCCGTATATTCGTGGAATGAGTTGGCGCAAGTCTTTTCTCAGTTGGACAGCGAGTGCCGCGCTGCTTGGGATAGCTGTGCCCGTACTCCTTCTGTTGCGGTTCTACGCGTTGCGCTCTCCGTTTGGAGCG
>JASIJX010000004.1 GCA_030049955.1 Acidobacteriaceae bacterium | reverse complement strand
CATCGCCGATGCGGTGAGCGGCGAGGAACTCAAAGAGCGTAGTCTCGCCGAGATCCTCTTCAAGATAGGCGTCGTGGTCAAGGTCTTCTTCGTAGATTTCGGGAACCGGAAGGCCATGGCGGCGGAAATGGCGCGAAAAGTCGAGGAATGCTGCGTTTTCTTCGCGGACAGAGTGGTGGATGCCAATGGCAGCGGCGCCTCGGCCGGCGAGGCGGATGATGGCGCGGCCGGAGCCGCCAAGCTCGCCCTGGAGCGGCTGGACGGTGTCTGCCGGAAATCCGTAATGCTTTTCAAATAGCCGTTTCAGTTCGTCCATGTATTCATTCCGCGCTCAGAGCCGCTTCGATCAAGATAAATGACGGCGGTTAAGGCGGGGCAAATTGGAAGTCGGACAGGCTGGGTGAGCGTTCGCTCGAGGTCCAAGTAGTGCTTGGCAAATGACGACGGCCACCGGTTGGAGCCAGTCTCCGCAGAGCCGGTAACACGGCGTTATTTTTGAGTTTGGAGACTCTCCAGGAAGCTCCAGAACTCCCCATTCTGACGATACGGGGTAAAGGAATCGTCCGTCGTGGGATCGGGCATCGTTTCGCCTCGTAGAACATTCGCTTTACGGTCGAATGCTTCGCGCAGATGCTTTTGCGCGCCGGGCAGGTTATTTTCCTCGGCGTCAGCGCACGCAAGATTGTAATAGTAGAGCGGGTAATCGGGGTCTTCTGCGATCGCGTTTTCGAAAATCGACCGTGCCTTGCCAATATCTCCAGACTCTCCATATGCCATTCCCGCCTGGTCGGTGAGTATGCGCTTCATCGTAGTCTGGTCCTTTTCATGGCTCCTTCCTAATAAGCTCAGCGCGCGTTCAAAGAGCGGAGCTGCTGCTTTAAATTGCTGCTCCTGGTAGAGAATCTGCGCATAGATAAATATGTCGCGAAATGTTGGAGTGTATTTCTCATCGAGCCGATAACCTGCAAACACCTTCTTCAGATCACGATCATCAACAGTAATAGGTAAGTCACTGTAGAATTCCAAATCGCCGCAGATATCTGCGTTCGCGACGAAGCCACGCACGACGTACATGGTTTTTCCACCGCCTCGTTGCACTGTGTAGCTCACGAGTGAAACGGGCAGAGCGCCAGCGTTCTTGATTTCTGATGTGCTCAGTATCTTTAACCAAGGATTGCCATCCTTCTCAGAATTCATTGCCCCGTCACGGCATTTGGCACTCGTAAGAGGTGTTTGCGCGGGGACCAAGAACAGAAAGCCGAGAAACGTATTCCCCGCCCCGTTCTTGCCGCGTATTCCGATTTCATTGCCGTTAGCTTTGGCTGAGGATTGAACAACTTCATAGCCCTCCACTGACCAACTGAGTTGACCAGCATGATTAGCCAGCGCCAGCGTGAAGTCGCTGTTGCTGGCTGCACAAGGAGCGGCGCTCAGCCCCAAAATAATTGCCGAGAAGACAAGGCCGACTTTCAGCACGTTGCAACTCTCTCTTACGGTTCAGATATCGGGTAATTATTCACTTTATCAGGCAACGTAGTCGTTGGCATAGAGCGGCCGACTGGCCGGCGAATCGGTAGTTCCGTCTTCGCGAACAGCGGGATGAGGGGCGATCCGCGCATGCGCCAAGGCGCGTAACCTCAAAAACTCCAAACTACCCCTCCTGACTTCGCACTCTTGACAGCGCCGCGAACGCGGGTAGACTCGTAAACCATCCGGCACAGCAATAGCCTTGCGATTTGCTCGCGGGTAAGTCTGGGGGTAACCGAATGAGATCGAGCAGCAGCTTGAGCGCCACACGGCGACTCCTCGCTACTATCGCTGTAGTCACCATTGCCATGGCCGCATGTATACCCTGCTCTGCGCAGTCAGGGTCACAAAAGACGGCGCCACGCGTTGATTCGTCGCTTGTGGACGTGACTGTGACGGAAGGCACCTCGATGGCGGTCGCCGTTTCGCCGGATGGAAAGACACTGGCCATCGATCTGCAGGGGAGTATCTACACGCTGCCGGCTTCAGGCGGGAAAGCGAAACGGATTACGGGACTGTATGAGGATGCGCGCCAGCCGGTGTGGTCGCCGGATGGGAAATGGATTACCTTCTTTGCTTATCTCGACGGCAACTACAACCTGTGGACGATTGCACCGGACGGCACGGAGCAGCACCAGCTTACGTGGGGCCCATACGATGACCGCGAGCCGGCTTACTCGCACGATGGGCGCTATGTGGCCTTTGCCTCGGATCGGGATAATCCGCTGGGCGGCAGCTACAACATCTGGGTGCTGGAAGTGGCGACGGGCGCGGTTCGCCGCATCACTAACGATGCCTCAGAGAACCATATGCCCACATGGTCGCCCGACGATAAGGAGATTGCGTTTGCTTCGACGCGGGAGGGTGGGCACTCGATCTGGACGGTGAAAGTGGCCGACGGCGCGACAAACGGAGTGGCGCGGAAGGCAGCGACGGCGAGCGGCGAGGCGGCTGCGCCCTCGTGGGGACCGGATGGCACGATCGTGTACCACAACCTTGAGCGCGAGAGCAGCAGTCTTGAAGCAAATGGCAAGAAGCTCACGGGCGATGAAAATGCGTTTGCGTTTCGCGTGTCCTGGTTGCCGGATGGGAGCTTCTACTACGTCTCCGA
>JASIJX010000250.1 GCA_030049955.1 Acidobacteriaceae bacterium | reverse complement strand
CGCATGGCGGCCAGAACCGCGTTGTCACTCATCGGCCGCCTGTTACCTCTGGCGCTTGGGAAGACAAAGCGACCTTTCCCGGTGAGCGACCGAAGCTTGCGGAGAATCTCAACAGCTTGCCGCGACAAAGGAACAATGTGCTGCGTCTTCGTCTTCGTCACAAAATAGCGCCACTCTGCATTGTCGAGGTCGACCTCCTCCCATTCGGCCTTGCGTAGCTCGCCAGGACGAACAAACACCAGAGGCGCCAACCGGAGAGCACAGCGCACCGTAAGGGTGCCCTCATAGCCGTCCATCATGCGCAATATTCCGGCCAGCTTTTCTGGCTCTGTGGTCGCAGCAAAATGGCTCCCGTTGATGGGTGCGAGAGCTCCGCGCAAATCGGCAGACGTGTCCCGCTCGCACCGCCCCGTGGCGATCGCATACCGAAAGACCTGGCCGCAGTTTCCCAACGCTCTGTGAGCCGTGTCGACGGCACCGCGGTCTTCAATGCGACGCAAAACGGCCAACAGCTCTGGTGCGGTAATCTCACTCACCGGCCTCTCGCCGACCCACGGGAAGATGTCGCGTTCCAGGCGCTGGAGAATCTTTTCCGCATGGCTATCCGCCCATGTGGGAGAGTACTTTCCGAACCATTCCCGCGCAACAATCTCAAAGCTGTTGGCTGCCTGTGCAGCCCGAGACGCCTTCGCCGCCTTCCTGTTTTCGCTCGGGTCCACGCCGGCGGCGAGTAGCTTACGGCACTCGTCCCGACGATCACGGGCCGACCGTAGGCTAACGTCAGGGTAGACGCCGAGAGACAGCCTCTTTTCTTTGCCCTCAAAGCGGTACTTCAGCCGCCACCACTTGCCACCTGAAGGTGACACCTCGAGGTACAGGCCTCGTCCGTCGAACAGCTTCAGAGTCTTTGGGCCGGCTTTGGCGTTGCGAACTGCGGTGTCACTCAATGCCATCTGCGCTGCTCCCGCTGTGGGGGCAACATTCTGGGGGCAAGTGCTCCCGAAGATAACTCAGTTGCCCCACAAGTTGCCCCCGGTTAGACGTGGATTCCGGTGGACTGTATGGACACAGTGTACGGCAAATTCATTAAAATGTTGGGATTTTTCGCTATGACTGGACGTGAGTGGACGCTGTGGATTTGACTTTGGTGGCGGAGGACGGGATCGAACCGTCGACCTTGGGGTTATGAATCCCACGCTCTAACCATCTGAGCTACTCCGCCGGGAAGCTGCGCCGGAACGGCGCAGGGCGCGCAGACCTTCAGACAGTAGTGCCAGCGCCGCGCAGATACCCTCCTCATCATACGGGCCGCGTGCAGCAGCGGTCAAACTTCAAAGCAACGTAAGCTCACGGCGCAATTTGAGTTGGGCCGTTTGATGGCAAGCGCCTCTCTCATTCTTGTTCCGCATTACTCAGCGGCCGGCGCGGCCGATGCTTCCATGCGCGGCAGTATCCGAGCCAGTTCCTGGAATTCCGGATAAATATGAAGCGGGCCAAGCCTTGGATCGGCGAGCATCTGGAAAAACCACGGACAGCAACTCTGCTCGGACGCGCGAAGCTCGGTGAGCGCCGCAGCATGGTCGCCAAGCGCAACATGAACCGCGGCAGTAAAGGTCTTCATTACAAAGCGTTCGCGGCTGAGCCAGTCGAGGCGTTCAAGAATGGCGCGAGCCTCCAAGCCGGAGCCGGCGCAGGCCAGCGCGTACGCTTCGGCCGCCGCGGCAAGATCAAAGGAAGGACAGCGGCGCACGAGGCCGCGCACAATCTCAAGCGCACGCCGTGCATCGCCGTTGAACGCGAGAATGATCGCGCCGTAAAGGCTTGCACACTCATTCTCCGGATAATCGGCGCACGCCTGAGTGATCTGCTTTATGCTCGCAGCCGCGTCACCGGCCAGGTGCAAGGCCCAGCCGAGCTGTGCATGGAGCCAACCGGAGTAAGGATCCATGCGCAGCACAGAGCGGAGCAGCTCAATGGCTTCGTTGAATCGATGACGGCTGAGGGCGAACATAGAGCGGGCGCGGGTGATCGATTGATCGTGAAGCGGATCGCGCAGGTGCGCCGAGCGGTCGAATGCCGAAAGCGCTGCGACCAGATCCCGGCCTGCGTGAAAGCTGAACCAGCCGAGCGCCGGGAGGATTGCTGCGCTGCCCTGTGCGACGGCAAAATTCTCCGCCGGCCCGTGCAGGTCAAGCCTGCGCATGTCGAGCGGGGCAAATTCGGATCGAGCGAATTGCGGCTCGGCAGCGCGGCGGGCAAGCTTTGCGGCAGCAGACGCAGGCAGGTATCCGGCGAGCGCTTGCGTAACCGCAAGATGAGCAAGCTCGACGCGGGCTTCGAAAAGCGCGGGGGCAAGTTCAACAGCGTGTACCAGCCGCTGCGTAGCGTCCTGCATGCTGTGCCGCTGCAGGGACTGGCTCTCATGCCGGGCGCGATGCAGCAGCGCCCACGCCTGGTGACGGAGCGGATCGCAATCCAGCTGCGGATCCGGTTCTGCCGCAGCACTCATCGAGATGCCGGTCTCCAGCCGGCCCAGTAAGCGTCGCAATACACGCTCAGCGAGCTCGTCGGCCAGATCGCCGGCCCTGTCCTGCTCTGCGATGATGTCTTCCATCCAAAGCGGACTCGCGTCCGCGCCGCTCAGCATCTCGGCGCGTAGCCGAAAGTGGCCGGGCAGAACCGCAAGCCTTCCGGTGAGCACCAGATCGGCCTTCATTGCGGCCCCAATCTCGGCAGGACTCAGACCGCGGTGCGCCAAAGTCGCAAGCGAATCCTGTGCCGCAATCGAGAAAGCTTCTGGCGCGGCTTCTCGAAGGCGCGAACTTGCCTGCGCAGCAATCGCAGAACTGAGATATGCGGGAACACCGTTGCCGTCAGCAGGAGGAAGAATGGCAATGCGGGGAATTACTTCTGATGCCGAACCTGAATGTTCCATTCCGAATCAACGCACTTCTGGGTTGCGCGGCGTCTGTGCCGAATCGAGACAAAATAAGCTCAATTCAGCAGCAAGTGCTTACAGCCTGCATTCGCACAACCGGGGAAAATTTATTACAGCCGCTCAAATTCGATGCGTGACTGATTTGAGCTGGTCTATGACATTGATCACAGTATGAGGCAGGGCAGCCGCAACCGCACTGCGCATGGCAGCGAATTTTTGCGTTCGGTAATTGCAGCGCAGATTACCTTTGTGGCAGCAGGCGCCGCTTAGCTTTAGGTTTCAATACTTTGACTTAATCGCGTAAGTAAGACCCATTGTGAACTGGAAGGAGTTGCGCTTAGTGGGCGGAACGGCGAGAGGCGGGTCGTTGAGATAGCTGTTGAGGGTGCCCATCGAGAAGCTGAAGTTCTTATACGCAGGAAAGGCCAGCGTGTTGGTTTCATTGGCGGAGTAGGCCCTGGGCACGTTCCAAGAGGGGATGTAAGACGCCGTCTGCGTAAAGGAAACCAGCTTCCATTTGCCCACGTAGCTCAAAGAAAACGTGGAGCCGGCGAGGTGCTGGGTGGGACTGGCCGGCGCGGGAGGGATGGCAAGGAACTGCTGGCTCGCGTACTGGATCGTGCCCTTCAGGTCCAGTTCCTGCGTAGGCGTTTTAAAGACCGTATAGCCAATCCCGCCTCCAAAGATCGACTGTAGCGCCAGCCCCAGGCTGAAGTTGTGATCGAAGGCCGCCTGCGCCACGGCGAAGAAGCGCGAAGAAAAGTACTCGTCGCGCTCGGCGTCGGCGTGGTAGATAGAGGTCTTCACAGTAGGAAGGCCCGGCTCGGTAATTGTGCCGTAAGAACCGCTGAAGTTGGCCGAGGTGCGGTTGCGGGGATCGAGCCACGTCACGCCCGGCACCACGCGCACCATGCCAACGGAGCCGGAGGCGGTGTGCTGGGTCTGCGTGGCTTCCACGATGGTTACTCCGGCCGTGGCCGCGCCATTCCACCCGGTCAGAAAATTCGGCTGATGATAGATCTGCTTGTCGAGCGTGGGTTGATCCACGATGTAGGAGGCATTGGCCGCGGGGATGGATGCAGGCGTGGCGCCATGTTGCGCGCGTATGATCACGGACTGGTTCTCAACGTCGATCGTGCCCAGGGGAATCTTGCCGGCGTCCTTCTTGCCGCGCACCCGCATGGACTTATTGAACACGCCGAAGGGCTCGCTGGTATGCAATTCCTTCACGCTGCTCCATTTCACGGTCACGTCGCCCAGGTCGGCAGTGTGAAATGTAACGGTGCCGTTGACCATTTTGACCAGTTGGCCGTGTAGGGTGTCCCCGCCGGCAAGCACGAGCACATCCGGGGCCGCATTGGCGGCCGGCTTGCCCGCCGGTTTGTCCTGACCCGCGCACGCCAGCGCTGCGAAGACGGCCAGGGTAGGTAGCACGCACACAGGACGGCGCAACGCGCAGAGCAAACTGCCGAATCGGAAGGAGCTCATGGTGAAGGAGGCCTTTCGTAAGGGGTGAATGGAACAGCGATTGCTTCGATGCAGATAGGCGGGCATTGCGTTGCAGCCTCCTGTGCGTTCGACATCCCGTTCCAATGCGCGAAGACCTGCCCTTTAGGCTTACACTGGTTGGCAGCTTCCATCCACATTATTCCGCGAGGAACGGGCATGTCGAAAAGCCCATCGTACGCTCAATGGTCGCTTGAGCCCTATTGTATCGGCCTCAAACTGCGTTCGCTGCGCATGCAGAAACGTCTCACGCTCTCCGGGCTGGCCGCCGAGACCGGGCTTTCGACGGCGCTGCTCTCCAAGCTCGAAACCGACCGCATGATCCCCACGCTGCCCACGCTGGCCACCATCAGCCGCGTCTATGGCGTCGGGTTGAGCCACTTCTTCTCCGAGCCAGCGCGGCACACGCTTTCCATCACGCGCAAGGCGCACCTTACCGCCAATCACCGCACCGCCGACCCGGTGCGGATTACGCCCCTGAGCGGAGCTGGCCCAGGTACGCGGATCGGCACGCGGCCAGGTACGCGCTTCGTAGCGCAGCTTGTCGAGCTCGAGCCCGGCCCGACAAAGACGATCGACTCCGCGCGCCAGGTCTCCGGCATGATCTACGTGCTCGAAGGCCGGCTGCGGCTCGACGCCGGAGGCATGCAGGAAGTGCTGGAGGCGGGCGATTGCGCCTGCATGGAAAGCGAGATGCCGCTTGCCTGGGCCCCGGCGGACAAACACCGCTGCCGCATGCTGGTTGTGCTGGCTCCCTCCGCAGAGCAGCAGTGATCGAACACTGCGGACAAAAGTTGGTTTTTTTGAAAGGGCACGACTTTAGTCGTGCCGCAAATAACCCAAATTCAATGCGGCTTTAGCCGCCGAGGGATGTTTCTTTCGGAAATCGAGACTGGCGCATCAATTACTCTTCCGGCTTCCAGACGTAAGCCCCGGTCTGCGGCAGGCCAATGTGCGTCAGCACGCGAAACGCGAACTGGCGCGCCATCTCGACGGAATCAGCGGGAAGGTTATAAAACGCCGGAATGCACGGGAAGATCGTCGCGCCGGCTTCGGCTGCCAGCGTCATGTTGCGCAGGTGAATGCGGTTGAACGGCGTCTCGCGCACGCACAGGATCAGCGGACGCCGCTCCTTGAGCGTGACATCGGCGGCGCGGGCAATAAGCGAGTCCGCCAGGCCAAGAGCAATTACAGCCAGTGTGCCCATCGAGCAAGGCAGCACGATCATGCCGTCCGAAGGATGACTGCCCGAGGCAATCGCCGCACCGATATCCGCATCGGCGTGCTGCACGATCTTGGTTGGCGCCGCGCCGAGCAGCCTTTCGAGCAGATTATTGCGACCGAAGACACCCAGCTCCTCGGCGATCACGCGCAGCGCATTCTCGCTGGCGACAAAGTGCACGCGAGAAACGCGCGCGTCGGCTTCGAGCGCGCGAAGCGCCTCCTGCGCGAGCATCGCGCCAGAGGCACCGGTAATGGCGAGAGTGAGATTCATGCAGAAGTTCCCGTGATGCTGCTATTGGGCCCCAGCCAGCATTTCGAACTGCACAATATCTGTTCGCAACCAGACACCCGGTTCTTCCTGAACCTCGAAATAGACACTATAGTCACCGGGAGCACTGAGATTATAAAAGGACGACAATTCCCATTTCATCGTGCGCGACATACCGGGTGGAAGATCGTCATCGAACGCTGGCCCTGTAACCTCCAGAGCGCGTCTCGGAAGCTCACCGGATTTGTCATCAACATGGACTCGATAATTCTCTGGATTTCCAACTTCCACCCAGTTATTGCTGCCGATATTCCTGACGGTCAAAATCGCCCGAGGTTTTTGCCCAACTGGGACCCGGTCGCCTTCCATCGCAACGCTGACAGCAATTGACGGGGAATGGCTGGACGGCAAAAACAGCTTGGGCTTCACAGAAACACAAATCGCGCTAACTGCAATGACTGCTGTCGCGAAAAGCGCAAGATAGAGAAGCCTAATCAAATTCGTCTCCCCATCTTGAAAAACTGCTCACGCGCTGCTGCCGTTTGCCAAGCATCAAATTCCGTTTTGTGAATTTGTACAGCATAACTCAGTAAGAGCTACTCGCCTAATACGCGCCTGAAGATCGCATCCACATTACCCAGCTGCCGCGTGTAGTCGAACGTCTTTTCCAACTTCTCGGCCGAGAGCAACGCCGAAATCTTGGGATCGCGTGCAACTTCTTCACGAAAATTCAAATCCTCTTTCCAAGCGCGCATGGCATGCGACTGCACCAACCGGTACGCATCCTCGCGCAGCATGCCGGCTTCGGCCAAATCGAGC
>JASIJX010000249.1 GCA_030049955.1 Acidobacteriaceae bacterium | reverse complement strand
GCCAACAACCTGGCCGGCGATTATGCGCAGTCGGACTATAACCTCCCGGTCAGCAACATCACCAGCCTCGTCTACGATATGCCGTTCGGGCGCGGGCGCCGGTTCGGGCAGAACCTGAATCCCGTGCTGGATGGATTCCTCGGCGGTTGGCAGGTGAGCGCGATCAACACCGCGCAGGCCGGCACGCCATTTGACCTAACTTATTCGCCAACCTCTGCACAGCTTGCCTCGACTCAGATCACGGCGAATTATCGCGGCGTGAATCTGTATCGTCCGAATCGGGTTCCCGGCGTGCCGCTTACGCAGGGGCGCAAGGTGATCCAAGCCACCACCGGCTACGTCCAGTACATCAACTACGCGGCCATTCAGATTCCGGCGATCGACAATGCCAATGGCGTTTTGCAATCTCCGTTCGGCGACCTGTCGCGAAATCCGGGTCGCACCCCGGCGTTCTATGAGACGGATCTCGACTTCAACAAGCGATTTACGTTGCCGAAGGAAAGAGCGCATATCGAGTTCCGTTCGGAACTTTACAACATCTTCAATCACAGCAATCTCTACCTGCCCAGCAGTCCCTCGGGCACACAAGGAGGGCTGGCAACCTCAGGCGGGACCATCTCCAGCACCTTCACTCCGCGCGTTGTGCAGTTCGCGCTCAAGGTCATTTACTAATCACCTCAGGCACGATGCGCCGGCCGTTTCACCCGGCCGGCGCATCTGCAGCCTGCGTCCGCTTTACGCCAGAGTGGTAAGCTCGAGTGAGCGGCCGCAGCGCTGCCGTTCCAACGAACGGCTTGGAGTTGTGGCCGCGCCTCACGCCCGCATAGAGATCAGAGTCTGGGCGGAACATCACCAACCCACAACCTTGCTCGCAAGGCAGCGTATTTTGCCCGGTTAGCGCGGGTTCGCATGCGCCGTCGCTTACGGTTGCCTCATGGTGCTGTTCCCCGATGAAGGAAAGGAACTCTTGCGAGATGAGAAGAGACGACATCCTGCGCGAACTCAGCGATGAGCGGCCGTGGGACGTGCTGGTCATCGGCGGCGGAGCCACCGGCCTGGGCGCGGCCGTGGAATCGGCCTCGCGCGGCTATCGCACCCTGCTGATCGAAAAATTCGATTTTGCCAAAGGCACCTCCAGCCGAAGCACCAAGCTGGCACATGGCGGCGTCCGTTATCTGCAGCAGCTCAACATCACGCTTGTGCTCGACGCTCTGCGTGAGCGCGGTCACATGCTGCGCAACGCGCCCCATCTGGTTCACGACCTTTCGTTCGTGGTTCCGGCATACAGCTATCTTTCGCTTCCGTATTACGGTTTCGGGTTGAAGATTTACGAGCGCATGTCGGGCCGGCTCTCGCTCGGCCGCTCGGAGCTGCTCTCGCGCAGGAGCACGCTCAAGCGAATTCCGGGCATCCACGCAAACGGGCTCTGCGGCGGCATCCTGTATCACGACGGCCAGTTCGACGACGCGCGCTACGCCATCG
This sequence comes from Acidobacteriaceae bacterium, assembly GCA_030049955.1. Next base: position 5,264 of record JASIJX010000249.1, on the reverse strand, counting down.
CGCTCATGCGCACGCTTGAGGATCTGGGCGGCACGGCGCTCAATTACGTTGAGGCTACCGCGCTCATCGAGCGCGGCGGAAAAATCATCGGCATCCAGGCCCGCGATTGCGAAAACGATCGGTCCTTCGAGCTGCGGGCTAAAGCCGTCGTCAATGCGTGCGGCGCGCAAGCTGAGCAGCTTCTGGCGCTCGATGGCCATCAGCATTCCGCCATGCTGGCCGTCAGCCAGGGCACGCATTTCGTTTTGCCAGGCTCTTTTCTTCCCGGCACAACCGCCGTCATGATTCCCAAAACCGCCGACGGCCGCGTACTCTTCGCGATTCCCTGGCACGGCGCCACGATGATCGGCACAACCGACGAGCCGGTCGAGCGCATTCCCGATGAGCCCCGCGCCATGAACTCTGAGAAGCACTTTCTGCTCGACCACATTGCGCGCTACTTCGATCGCCGGCCAAAGCCCGAAGAGATTCTGAGCATGTGGTCGGGGCTGCGGCCGCTGGTGCGCAGGAAAGGCGCCAGAACTTCGCAACTCTCGCGCGACCACTCCATTCTCGTCTCGCCGACGGGGCTCATTACCGTCGCTGGAGGCAAATGGACAACCTATCGGCGCATGGGCCAGGACGCGATCGACCGCGTCTGCGCCGTTGCCGCGCTGCCCAAAAGCCCATCCCGAACACTGGAGATGAAGCTGCATGGATGGGTCAATATTCCAGCGGCGAACGCGCCGGAGTGGGAGTGCGTTTACGGCTCTGACCTGCCCGCCATTCAGTCGCTCTCCAGCAATGACCCGCGCCTTGAGGAACTGCTCCATCCCCGGCTGCCGTACCGGAAGCGGGAAGTTGTGTGGGCGGCGCGGAACGAGATGGCGCGCACCGTCGAAGACGTTCTCGCCCGCCGCACGCGAGCGCTGTTTCTCGATGCGAGGGCGGCCATTGAGGCTGCGCCCGCAGTTGCCTGCTTGCTGGCCGGCGAGCTTGCAAAGTGCGACAGTTGGCGCGATCAACAGGTGGCAACCTTTGTGCAAGCTGCGCGCGGATACCTGTACGAGGATTGATCTGACCGCCGGCGGCTGCGATCATCGCATTCGATCGAAACTCGAACAATGCGGCTGATTCCAAACCAAGGTACTCTGGGCAAGGAAAGCGCCTGAAAATACTGCGATACAATGCTACAGACAACTAAATGGTCAAACGATCGAAATCAAGGCCGGAGCCGCCGCCAGGCCAGCCCATTAATTTGCGCATTCTTGGCGAGTATCTTGATCTCTCGCCCGCCACTATCTCGCTGGTGCTCAACGACGCGCCCGGAGTGCGCGCCATTCCGCAGGAAACACGGGAGCGCGTCCGCGCCGCGGCGGCCAAATTCGATTACCGCCCCAGCTTCTACGCCCGTTCTCTGCGCAAGCAGCAGAGCTACTCCATCGGCGTGCTCGTGCCCGAGCTCGCCGACATTTACAGCGCGCTGGTGCTTACCGGCGTGGAAGAGTCGCTGATGGAAGAGGGCTACTTTTACCTCACCGCCAGCCATCGCCGCAAGCCCGACCTGATCGAGGAATATCCGCGGATGCTGATGGAGCGCTCGGTCGAGGGTTTCATTCTCATCGACACCGTGCTGCAGCATCCGCTCAAGCTGCCGGCCGTTGCGGTTGCCGGCCACCAGGAGATCGCCGGCGTCAGCAACGTGGTCCTCGACCAGCACCGTGCCGCCGAGCTTACGTTGCGCCATCTCTATCAGCTCGGTCATCGCAAGATTGCTTTCATGCGCGGCGGCAGCCACAGCTCTGACGCCGACGACCGTTGGGAGTGCCTCAGAACCGTCGCCCGCGACCTGAATATCGAGATCCGTCCCGAGTTGAGCGTGACGCTCAACCTGCGCGTCTCCACGCCCGAGCTCGGCTTCGAGCCGGCTTGCGATCTGCTTACCCGCAAAGCGCAGTTCACGGCTATGGTCTGCTACAACGACATCGCGGCTATCGGCGCCATTCGCGCAATCATGAATCACGGCCTGCGCGTGCCAGAGGACATTTCTGTTGTCGGCTTCGACGATATTCAAGGTGCGCAGTACCACAACCCCAGCCTGACGACCATTCGCCAGCCGCTCAATCAGATGGGCAAAATGGCGGCGCGCATCCTGCTGCAGCGGGTTCGCGGCCAGGGAATGTTTCCCCACGCCATGCCAGTGCTCCCGGAGCTGGTGATTCGCGAATCCACCTGCCCACCGCGCGATCGTCGCACACGCATCGGGCACAACGGCCGAGCTTAGCGCCGACGGAATTCACGAGACTCCTCAATTCACGAGACTCCTCACGGACAGGTCCTGGTCCGTGGGGTGGCCTTACGCGGCTCGCGCCAGCCAGCTCTTCATGGTATTCGCATCTACAAGCCCCGCCTGTTGAAACTCCAGCTTTCCGCCCGCGAACACTGCGAAGTTTGGAATGCCGCGCACGTTGTAGCGCGCCGCCAGCGCCGGATGCCGCTCCGTATCGACTTTCAGCACTACTGCCTGTCCGGCCAGCTCGCGCGCAACCTGCGCCACGTGTGGCGCCGCCATCTGGCACGGCCCGCACCACTCGGCCCAGAAATCTACCAGCACCGGTACGCGGCTCTCGCGTACGATCTCGTCGAACTCCGCCGGGCCGGCTTCCATGGGCTCGGCCGCTGGCGGCAGCGCAGCCTTGCACGCTCCACAGCGGCCGCTGTCGGCCAGATGCCGCGCCGGAATGCGGTTCGCTCTACCGCACGAAGGGCACTTGCGCACAATGGGCATCTCTTTCCAAAGCCTCCACTTGATTCGACTCGCAAACCCAACGCCTGGTTGCAGCTTGTAAACGGGCTTGCATCCGCCGCAATTGGCGCTCATCCTATGTTTAAGGGCAAACAAAATTCCGCACGAACGGGGCCCGAAGGAGTTTAAAGTGAAGTCAGCCGGCCAAGACCCCGCCGCCATTACCGTATCCGCGGGCCCGCGCCTGCGTGCCGCGCTGGCGCTGGCTATTGTCGCGGACCTCGTTCAGATGTTCGTTTTCCCCCTCTTTGTCGAGGGCGCCGCTTCGCCCGTCGACGACATTCTAGACCTTTCGATGGCCGGCATCCTGTCCTGGCTCCTCGGCTGGCATTGGGAGTTCCTGCCCTCGTTTGCGGCCAAGCTGGTTCCGGGCGTCGATCTCGTCCCGCTCTGGACGCTCGCCGTCGCCAACGTCTATCGCAAATCGAAGCCCACTGCAGTCGCCGCGGTCGCGCAGCAGCAAGGCGCGACGGTGTCGCCGCAGCCGGGTGGCACAAGCTAGCAGGGAGCTTGCGGCAGGAGCAGCGCCCATTCGTCTCGCGCTTCAGCGCGGGAATTCAGCTTCTTCAACTTCGCTTTGGGATCCGCGCAGCGCGGGTTCAGCGCGTCTCCACCAGCTCCCGGCTCTTGCCGTAGTGCGTCACCACGTAATTGTCGAGAATCTGCTTGAACTCCTCGACAATCGTATCGCCGCGCAGCGTGGTGTAGAGCTTCCCGTCCACATACACCGGAGCCTTGGGCTCCTCAAAGGTTCCCGGCAGGCTGATGCCAAGGTTGGCGTGCTTGCTTTCGCCGGGGCCGTTCACCACGCAGCCCATTACCGCCAGCTTCAGCTCTTCGACGCCCGGATATTTCTTGCGCCATTCCGGCATGGAAGTGCGCAGGTAGCTCTGGATCTGCTCGGCCAGCTCCTGGAAATACGTGCTCGTGGTGCGGCCGCAGCCGGGGCAGCTCGTCACCTGCGGCATAAAGCTGCGAATCCCCAGCGACTGCAGAATCTGCTGCGCGGCCTGCACCTCTTCGGTGCGGTCACCGCCGGGCTTCGGCGTGAGGCTCACGCGGATGGTGTCGCCGATGCCGTTGAGCAACAACGGCGCCAGGCCGGCCGTCGAGGCGATCAGCCCCTTCGAGCCCATCCCGGCCTCGGTCAGCCCGAGGTGTAGCGCGTAGTCGCAGCGCGCGGCGAGATTCGTGTACACGTCAATCAGGTCGCGAACGCCGCTCACCTTGGCCGACAGGATGATCATGTCGTGACCAAGTCCATAGCGCTCCGCCGCCGCTGCCGACTGGAGCGCGCTTACCACCATCGCTTCCATCATTACGTCGCGGGCGGGCTGTGGGTCGGGCCGTTTGTTGTTCTCGTCCATCATCCTGGTCAGCAAGCTCTGGTCCAGCGAGCCCCAGTTCACGCCGATGCGCACCGGCTTCTGGTTTTCGACGGCGCACTCGACCATGGTGCGGAAGTTGTCGTCGTCCTTGCGGCCGATGGAAACATTGCCCGGATTGATGCGGTATTTGGCCAGAGCACGCGCCGTGGCGGGATACTTTTTGAGCAGGATATGGCCGTTGTAGTGGAAGTCGCCGATGATCGGCACGCGGATGCCACGCTTCTCGAGGCCTTCGACGATGTAGGGAACCGCCGCCGCGGCGTCCTCGTTGTTTACCGTCACGCGCACCAGCTCAGAGCCGGCAAGCGCGAGGGCCGCTACCTGTTCGATGGTGCTCTCTGCGTCGGCCGTGTCGGTGTTGGTCATCGACTGCACAACAACCGGAACTTCCCAGCCCACGCGAACGTGGCCGATCCTGACCGTCGGGGTCTTCCTGCGCTGTATCTCCGCCATACGTACAGTTTACCTTTCCCGGAATCCTGCAGCCTACTCCCATGTTTTTTTGAGCATCGGCAAGTCCCGCTAAAATCAACCATATGACATCCGTCGAAAAAAGAGCTGCCGGAGGTGAAAACATCGCTGAGAACCTCGGCGATACCGTTCTCCAGGGCAGCCGTTTTCTGCGCGCCTGCCTGCGCAAGCCCGTGGATCGCACGCCGGTGTGGTTTCTGCGCCAGGCCGGCCGTTACATGCAGGAGTACCGCGAAGTTCGCAAGCACCACACGCTGGTTGAAATCTGCAAGCAGCCCGAACTGGCCGCCGAGGTCACCATCACCGCGGCCGAAAAACTCGGCGTGGACGCAGCCATCATCTTTGCCGATCTGCTTTTGCCCCTTGAACCCATGGGTCTCGACTTCGAATTCCAGGCGGGCGAGGGTCCGGTGGTTCACCATCCCGTGCGCACGGCGGACGATGTGCGCCTGCTGCGCACCGATCGCGCGCAGGATCTTGACTACGTGGCCCGCGCCATCCAGAAGGTCGCCGCGCACTTCCGCGAGCGCATTGGCATCATCGGCTTTTGCGGCGCGCCATACACCCTGGCCAGCTATATGATCGAAGGCGGCGGCTCGCGCAATTACATCGAGACCAAG
>JASIJX010000248.1 GCA_030049955.1 Acidobacteriaceae bacterium | reverse complement strand
ACGGGCCGTAGGTTCCATGAACCTCGGGCATCATGTGTTCAAAGAAATGGGGTGCGGCGGGAAAGAGCAGGTAATCGTTACCGAAATACTCGGAGTCGACCTGCGGGTAGTCCTCCGTGGTGACGTGCCAGTTCTCCTGATCGATGATGAGCGAATTCATCCAGTCGCCCATCTCCACGGTATCGCGCAGGTGCCTTGCCTGGCTACCGAGGCGGATGGCGATCTGATCGTCGGCCGGTATGGCTGTGAGGGCGCCATCAACAATCTGCTGATGAGGGATACCACCCCATGCGAACAGGTGAGGAACCGCGAGGCCCGCAATTACTGCGAAAGAGATAATGGCAACGATGATCGACAGCTTAGCCCTGGTGAGATTCATCTGTGTGTTTTCTTTTCCTTCGGGTTTCTGCTGGTCACCGCAACGCCTCAGCGCGAGAGCTGCGCTGAGGCGTTGGTTTGATCGAGCATGAGGTGAATAAGCGGCGATTTTCTCTATTCCTGTCCGCCGCGGCCGAAGATGTAACGCAGGGAGAACTGAAATTCGCGGGAGTCGTTCGGGGAATCTCTCTCCGAAGTGATTGACGCAAACGCGCTACTCGATGGAGTGAGGGTGCCGGGCTGGCCAAAGTTAGGCGTATTGGTGATGTTGAACGAATCAGCACGAAACTCGACCACATTCCTCTTCTCAAACGGCAGGATGAAATTCTTTTGAATGCTCATGTCGGCACGATGGAATGCTGGACCGTAGCCGTTGCCGGGAGCAGCGCCCATGGGAGCGAAGTTGGTGACACTGGGCGTGGTTTCGGTTGCGGAGGTTGAGGTATAAGCATTGGCATTCAACCAGTGCGTCAGCGTGTGCGCGCCAGTGAAGATCTGCGACCAGTTGGGAGTGGCATAGCACCCTGTGCCCGGCGCATTGGTCGCGTTGCAGCTGACGTTCACAGGCTGCCCGCTCTGGTACGTGAAGATACCGCTTAGATTCCAGCCACCGATAAAGGTGTCGGCTAAACGATTGTCGTGGAGCCAGTGGCGCTCGAGGCCGAAGGGCAATGCCCAGATCCCGCCCACGTGCACAACGTTGACGGACTCGAAGTCCTCAGGGCCATATTCGCCTTGCATGCCCCAGCCAGGAATTAGAGGCCCGCGATAGCTTTCGGAATTGAAGAGGTTGGAATCCGATCCGTAGCCAAGGAAACGCGACCAGGTGTAGTCGGCGATCAGGCTCGTGCCGTTGGTATTCAACTTCTGGTACTTCACCTGCATGGAGTTGTAGTTGTTCGAGCCTTCGTTCCAGTCGTAGTAGTTGCTTTGTGAGAGGCATGGATATTGATCGTAATATACGTTCTTGTCCTCGCTCGTTGGATTGGGATTGCCCGGGTCCACGTCATGATAGAGACCCGTATCGTTGCAGGTAGGGCTCGGCGTTACAGGACTGACTGAGAACGTGGTTGGTATCATCATGTCGACTTTGTTACTTTCGATCGTGCTCTCAACGTGCCGGTTCAGCGTGCCCACGTAAGCGATCTCAATGGACTGGCTGTTCGAGAGCTGCTGCTGGAGCGTGAGGTTCATGCTCTGGACATACGGTATGCGGAAATTGTACTGATTGCCACGCGGCGAAATCTGATAACCCTGAGCCTGCGAGGGCGTTAGCGGAACTGCCGCAAGCCCCTGGTCCATGGGACCGATCTTGTCTCCGGAGTCAGATGCCAAGCCGCCCGCGTTGTTCGAGGTAATATTCACCGAGAACGAGAATGGATAATTGTCTCCCGCGTTGTAGCCATCGCCGCGCATGTAGATGCCTGCATAGGAAAGGGCATATCCGCCGCGCAATACCGTTTTATTGAAGACCTGCCACGCAAAACCGAAACGAGGGCCGAAGTTATTCTCGTTCAGATTCCGGAGCTGGTGATTCGAGGTGTAGACAAGCGCGATGTTCTCCTGCTGTAACAGCGCAATGAACGACGGAGAGAGAGTTACGTTTTTCACGCGGTCGTCGATCAGGTACATCGACTGCCCGCTTGGATTCGCGAAGCTCGGGACGAAATTGGCGCCATGGCCATAGTGGTCAATGCCGTCCTTGAAGTACTCCCAGCGCAGACCGGCGTTCAGCGTAAACCGCGGCAACGCTCTCCAACTGTCCTGGATGTATGTGCCGAAGTAGGGACGACGGTAGTCCTGCTGGGTCATCGGGGAAGCTTCAATCTGGCTTGCTCCGCCGACGTAGTTGTAGGTCTGGCAGCCAGTTCCGCTGCCCGGCGTCTGGGAGATGACCGTGCAGCCGGTGGATACCGAGGAGGTCGTTGGCTCAATCACAAATTGCGAAATGGCCGTGTTTGCGGCATTTCCGCTCGCAGCAGCGCCGGTACTACTCAGAACCGTCGGCTGATCGGAGTAACTACCGGTGTAGGGAAAGTACCCGTGCGGGAACTGGGCGCTGAGAATGGCGTTCTTGATCCGCTCGTAGTCCACGCCGAAACGCAGGGTGTGCGGCCCATGGATCAGCGACACGTTATCCAGAAAGGCCGATTCAGCGCCGACCTCGTACTCAGGATTGTTGTTGTGTTCGCCGAGTTCGGAGAGCCCAGTGACCCTGATTTGCGCCAAACCACCATCGCCGTCAGCACTAGGAATGCCGGGAACACCGTATTGCTGATTCAGGTTCGCCTCATCGCCGAAATCGCCGACAATGTTCCGGTGAATACGGTTGTACCCGATGCGCGCCTCGTTGAGCAGATTCGCGTTGAAGGTATGGGTTTCCCCAACGGCAACGCCCAGGATGACGTCGAACTCAGGCCCATTGGTTGCGGATGTGCCGCAGTTTGCAGCCGTGGGACAAGGATCGGGAATGACGCGCGGAATATAGCCAAAGCTCCCGCGCTCGAACATCTGGTCTTTCGACGAAATATTCTGGTCCGAGCGCGCATCGAAGGTATTGTTCGTGATCTGATTCACCGGCGCGCTGACGTAGTTATTCGCTGTTTTGTTCGCGGTGGTAAGGTTCGTGTTCGGCGCAGGGAACAGGGCAAGCAGGGCGGCGGACACCGATGAGATACGCTGCTTCGGGATCATGTTGCCAGCAAATGGCTCGCGCACGTAGCCGGTCACTTTGGCGACGGAACCCGTAACAGGATCGACGGTGCCGGCGCTGAGGTACCGGGTGGTAGCCGGATCGAAGACCTGACCAAGATTGGTGACGCGGCCCAGAATGTCGGTTTGCGTTCCAGACTCTCCGCCAAACAAATCGCTGAGGTTAGTGAACCCGGAGGACTGCTCGAGCGCAGTAGGGACAGACGATGTATATGCCTGACCCTGGCGCTCGGTCTCGCCGTTATAGTCCACGAAGAAGAAAACGCGATCGTGGCCATTGAAGTGCGGCAGCATGACCGGCCCACCGAGGCTGAAACCAAACTGATTGCGATTGAATTCGGGCCGAGCTTGACCGGCACGCTTCAGGAAATAGTCGTTCGAATCGAAGAAACGATTGCGGTTGAAGTACCAGAGGTCGCCGAAGAGCATGTTCTGTCCTGAGTGGGTCACGGCATTGATGATGGCGCCGCCGGAGCGCCCATACTCGGCGGAGTAGTCTCCTGTTTCAACCTTGAACTCAGCCAGCCCATCGGGAGGCGGCAGCAGCGTAAACGAATTGCCGTTGCCGAAATCGACGGTCATGTTGTTGTTGGTGATGCCGTCGAGCAGGTAGTTATTGTAGGTCGTGGTAACGCCGTTGGCAGTGAAGGTGCCGCTCTCCAGCTCGCCGTGACCGCTGTCGTAGACGGTGGTGGTGGTGCCAGGGGCGAGTTGGGCCAAGAGGGTATAGTTGCGGCCATTCAGCGGCAGGTTGTCGATCATATGCTCGCCGACCACCTGACCTACCGACGCGTCCTGCGTTTGCAGCACGGCATTCTGGGCCACGACAGTCACGGTCGATGAGGTCTTGCCCGGCTGGAG
>JASIJX010000247.1 GCA_030049955.1 Acidobacteriaceae bacterium | reverse complement strand
TGTCGCTCGATCTTCCGCATCATTTCGTCATCATCGCGTCGCTCCGCAGTCGCCAAAAAAGTCACACGCGCTACGTGCGCGGCAAGTTCAAGCGCATAGCGGCTCTTGCCGCTGCGAACACCGCCCAAAACGAGAGTTACTTCCTGGACCGGTCTTGCATGCATGGGTTGCTCTCCGGCGTTCGGCATCAGCGAACGCCTAAAGACAAAAAAGTGGGACGTGATCCTGAGGCTGCAGCTCGGCAATCCACAACGCGGATGTCGTGACCATGCTCTTCAACTCTCCCATCGAAGTTGAAATAGCCCAGATTGGCATCTGGCCGGTCTCCTGACTTGCGCTTCATCGAGAATCGGCTGCCTTCCCAGGACCAAACGCCCCAGTGGCTTCAAGCAGAGTGCCGATCTCTCAGCGTTCACAGTTACGGGGTAGTGGCGGAATCGCACCGCCTTCCCGAACACCAGATGCTTGAAAGATAACGTCTGACAAGACTACAGGTCAACGGATGTCGCCATTCGTCGCTGGCAGACTTACACCCGGCAATCCGCCGTTCACGCCGTGACCGGCGCCCGAAAGGCACCAAAAACCTTGACTCTGTGGTTCTCAAGGAATCTCGTCAACCGGTGCGGATCAACGGACCACGCGGAGCAAGAACAGTAACCAAATTGGAGACTGCGATGATGCAAATCGGTACACAAGCGGCGCAGGGCAAATTGCCCGCCGCACGAGAATTCTTTCAGCTCGTTGATCGCTCCGAGCAGGCGATACGCGCAGAATCGCATCCTGAAGCCGTGGCAGAAACGGATCGATTTGTTATGGAGTCAATCTTGCGGCGGATGCAGAACACAAAGTCCGAGCCAGTTGACGTTTCTGCCGAGTCTTCGGAGGTGTCAAAATGAGCACAAATTCACCTCTTACACCGGCGGAGTACGATGCCATCCTGCGAATGGACTTTTTGAGCTTCCTTATTCGGTCCTTCTATGAACTCAATCCCCAGGGCAATCTGATCGAGGGTCGGTACATCGACCTGCTTGCCGCGCGGTTGCAGAGTTTTTATAAGAGCGGACAAAAGCGAGTGATCATCAATCTTCCACCCCGCACGTTGAAGTCGATTGCGGCCAGCATCGCACTTGTTGCCTGGATCCTAGGGCACGATCCTTCGAAGCAGATCATCTGCGCCAGCTACGGTCAGGACTTGGCCGATAAGCTTGCCCGCGACTGTAGCTTGCTGATGAGTAGCCCGTTCTATCGGCGTCTGTTTCCGAGGGCTGTGATCTCGCCACTGAAGAACTCCGTCAATGACTTCATGACCACCACGCAGGGATTTCGCATGTCAACCTCGGTCAATGGCGTTCTGACTGGCCGTGGCGCCGACATCATCATCCTGGACGACATTCTGAAGCCCAGTGATGCCTTATCAGAGACACAGCGCCGTGCAGCCAACGAGTGGTACTTCAATACCCTCCTGAGTCGACTCAATAGCAAAGAGAATGGGCAAATTCTAATTGTGATGCAGCGATTGCATCAGGACGATCTCGTCGGCGAAGTGATGGAGCGCGAGCAGTGGGATCTCCTCTGTCTTCCAGCCATCGCTCAGGAAGAGGAAAAGCACGTTATCGACGGTCCATTCGGCAAGAGCCTCTTCAAACGGAAGCCAGGCGAGGCTCTGCATCCCGAACGAGATACTGTCGAAACGTACAAGACGATTCAAGAGAGCATCGGTGATTACAACTTTCAAAGCCAATACCAGCAGAGTCCGATTTCACGCGAGGGCGGAATTGTCAAGCGTGATTGGCTCAGAGACTACGAACCCGATCAGAAGCCCGAACGTTTCACCTTTGTGCTTCAGAGTTGGGACACAGCCAACAAAAATGGCGACGCCAATGATTACAGCGTCTGCACAACCTGGGGGCTTTACAACGCGCATTTCTACCTGCTCGACGTCTATCGAAAGCGCCTCAACTATCCTAATCTTAAGAAGGCCGTTGCGCAGCTGTCGAAGAGGTTTGGGCCCAGCAAGGTGCTGATCGAGGACAAGTCTTCCGGTACGGCTCTAATTCAGGAGTTGAAATCTGAAGGTGTGTTTAGGATTGAACCCTATATCGTGCCACCAGGCAGCGACAAGTATTTTCGCTTCGCCGCACAGACCATCAAGTTTGAGAGCGGCAAGGTCCTCTTGCCACGCCAAGCCTCATGGTTGGATGAATACGTCCGCGAGATCACTGGATTCCCAGGCGCCAGATACGACGATCAAGTCGATTCAACAGCCCAGGCTCTAGAATATCTCGGGGTCCCGCTCGGCGGCTCGGCCTGTGGGAGAAGTTAGGCGAAAGGTGACGAGAAGGTGATTGGCCATTGCAACTTTCAGTGAGTGAAAGGGCGGGCCTACGGCTGGGATCCTGAGGATTCATAATCCGGGATCCGGCACGACTAGTCGCAATAGGCATGGATCGCGTAACCTCAAGAGCGCGGGCAATGCGAAGTTGATTAGACTTAGGTTTTGCTCCCCGCGCTCGATTCCTCCGATATACGTCCAGTGAAGGTCGGCCTTTTACGCGGACGATTCTGCCCCACTAGGCATAAATAAAGAAAAACTTCGCTTGACTCTTCGCCCATCCAGAGCGGAAATGGACTGCCGGAGAATTCATCCCGGCGCCGCGCTCTGGAGAACACATGAAAATCTCGCTCGATCAGCAGCTTACATCGCTACCAAGTCTGCCTCGCAAAGACTTGGAGAGGCTCTGGCTAGAACACTTTCAAAGGCCCCTTAACCACGGACTTCGGCGGGAAAATGTGATTCGGATTTTAGCTTACCGCTTACAAGAGAAGGTGTACGGAGGCCTCAGGCCATCCGTAGCCAAGCAGCTTCGTTCTCTCCTCGAAGACAACAAAAATCGCCACAAATCTGTTAACGCGCTCACGATCCGCCCGAAGCCTGGTACGCGCATCATCCGTGAGTGGAAAGAGAAGCTGCACGAGATTTCGGTACTTCCTGACGGCTACGAATACGATGGCCGGATCTATCGCAGCCTCTCTGAGATTGCGCGCGTGATCACAAGCACTCGCTGGTCCGGCCCGGCATTTTTCGGAACCAAGCGGCGCGCGCAAAAGGTGGCTGCCGAATGAGCCAAATACGCTGCGCAATCTATACCCGCAAATCTACCGAAGAGGGGCTGGAACAATCCTTCAACTCGCTCGATGCTCAACGCGAAGCGTGCGAAGCCTACATCCGAAGCCAGAAACACGAGGGCTGGCAAGCCCTCAATTTTCAGTACAACGACGGCGGCTTTTCCGGCGGCAATATGGAGCGGCCCGCTCTGAAACGGCTAATGACCGATATCGAAGCAGGCAAGGTAAATGTCATCGTTGTCTACAAGGTCGACCGCCTGACACGATCGCTTTCCGATTTTGCCAAGATCATCGAAAAGCTCGACGCAAAACATGTCAGCTTCGTCTCCGTCACCCAGCAGTTCAACACGACAACGTCCATGGGCCGCCTGACGCTCAACGTGCTGCTCTCTTTTGCCCAGTTTGAGCGCGAGGTGACCGGCGAACGCATTCGCGACAAAATTGCCGCCTCGAAAAGGAAGGGCATGTGGATGGGCGGATATCCCCCACTCGGCTACAACGTTCAAGACAGGAAACTGCGCATCAACGAGGGTGAAGCTGCCACCGTGCGCACCATCTTTACGGAATTTCTGCGGCTCGGAAACGTCACTCTCCTTCGGGACTGGATGCGTGAAAACGAAATCCGCAGTAAGGAAGGCAATCTCTCCTCGCGCGGCTCGGTCTATCAAATGCTCCGCAACCCGATCTACGCTGGCCTGATCCGTCATAAAAAGGACACCTACCCCGGTCAGCATGAGGCGATCGTTGACCGAGAGATTTGGGATAAGGCCCAAATGCTCCTCACCCAAAACCATCAGGGCAAACGCCGAAAGACTCGGACAACGAAAGCTAGTCTGTTCACTGGCATGGTCCTCGATGTTGCCGGCAATCTTTATACACCGACTCACGCCAGCAAAAACGGACGCCGCTACCGCTACTACACATCGCAAGCTGTAATCCGGAAACGAGCGGACACAGATGTTCCCGCCCGGATTCCGGCCCTCGATCTTGAATCCGCAGTGGTCGGGCGCATTCTCCAGTTTCTGAAGGCGCCGCAGGAACTTCTCGACATGACTTCGAGGTTTGTAAAGTTCGGTGACCACGCCAAACTCTTAGCGCGAGCGTCGGCGGCTGCCACATCTTGGCAATCCCGTTCAATCGCTGAACAGGAGCAGTTCTTAACGGCAGTCGTGGATCGCGTCATCATTCATCTGAGTCACCTCGAAATTCGGATGAACCTCTGCGGTCTTATTGCATGCATCGCCAGCAAGATGAGGACTGTGAGCGGCGATCAGATCTCCGCTCATGAAAAACAGCAGATCACATCGATAGAAGTTGCGTTTCGCCACATTCCCATTGGCCAGACTCTACGACTCGTTGTGAACGAGAACCAGCCCGCTCCCGAATCAAGTAAATTGGCGATTCTCAAAGCTATTGCTCGTGCGCGCCTATGGTATGAGCAGCTCGTTTTTGGCGAAGCGGGCAGTCTCCAGGACTTAAGCAGGCTCCACAATGTCTCAATTCAATACGTCAAGCACATTTTTCGGCTCGCGTTTCTGTCCCCGGCATTCATCGAATCGATCCTCAACAATAAGGCCCGGCCCGAGTTGACGCTTAATCAATTGTTTGATCGTGCTCATTTGGAATGGGGCCGGCAAACGGTGTAGAGTTTAAGGCCGACCGGGAGCAAATTTAAAACTTGTGGATGCCCTCTGAGAATATTGTGTTACCAGAGGCTAGAAAAACGGCCTCATTAGGCACAGCCCATGCACGGCGATATGTGCCGACGCGGGTAACGCGCAAGAATGAGAGCTGGTTGGCGGATGCCGTATCAGCCTACAGTTGTGAACAGATCATGGTGCCAAACACTTTCACTGCCCTCATCGCGGCTCTTCTTCGTACTCTCACGGATTGGATGCCCTTGTAGCGCTCGCTATTGGTGGTGTGTCAGACGCTTCGACGGAGGGTCGACGTTGCAGCTCGATTTCCGATATTGCCCCAGCAAACCTCTCATCATCTGGCTGATAGATCATCAGATGTGCTCAATAGGGAATTGAGATAGTCCGCTGTTATTTGATCGGCAGCGAGAACTTGCGTTCCAAGATCAGGACCAGATTGCATTGGTACAGTTTTGCTTGTGATCAGGATCGCGACCACTCGCGGCGAATCAATTCCCGTGACTCGCCGTAATCCTTGGTAGTTTTCCCGTAGAAAGTTCACCCGTTGAAGATGTTTATCTAGATCATCACCCGTCCGGCCTCGGAAGCGAACCAGTTGAGAGACGACTTCACCGATAGTCCGCGCAAATAGTAGCTCCTTACACTCGCAGATACAGACAACGTCTCGCTTCCAAGCGAGAACATCGACATCTCCCATGGCCCTCTGGGCCGAAGCCCCCAGGGCGGTCATCTCAACTTCTGGCACAGCACTCCAACCCTGGCCCGTGAACAGTTCGCGGGCTGCGGCATTGAATTCCGCTCCACGCTTATCATTGACGGCGCCACAATATTTCTTCATCTGGTCTGTCGAGAAGTATTCCGTATCGAAAGCTCCTTGGAATGCCTCCATGACATTGTGACGGAAGCTATCTTCACAAAAACCGGGAGCATAAAGGACCATCCCATTTCCAAGATCGACGACGGGCCTTGCCATCAAGGACAAGTGCCTGCGGAATCGCCAGGGATACCAGTCTCTGTCCCGATATGGCTTCTCTGCCTTGTCCCATCGCTTTCGTGGCTTCAAGACGAAATTGCTCCAGAAACCACGTATTTCTTCGTCAGAAATCGCTTCATTGGCAAGCAGTGCTATCAGTGAATCAGAGGTCCGGTGTATCACGGTACTCTGTTGCTCCGTTGCGTCTTCCGCGAGAAGCACCCCTATTTCGGCAAGTCGTGCTGGACTGATCCCATACTCTTTATTGAAGGCCGCGACAAACGCTTCGCCAAATACTTCCTCTTCAGGTTTTTTCTCCGCTGGTTCAGGCTCGAACCATTCCTCGTACCGATTCACGTCTGCCATGTGCACACGCTCGAAGTGACTGGTCATATAGGGAAACATGACACCCATGAAATTGTCTTCGAAGGTATAGTCTCCGAGGCGTGAGATCTGCATGCTTGGTTTCGTACAGCCGGCTCGTATCGCGTCAGAATGTGCGGCAGTGGCGATGAGCAGTGCAACTTGCGCGCCGAGATAATCTAAGTCCGTTTGAGTAGCGAGTCGGCCGTTCTCCAACGGACAGGTGCAGATGGCCATTTCAACCAGTACGCGTTGGGAAATCTGGGTGCGGTCACGTTTCTGTTTGAGAGCCTGGGAGGTTTGGAGCACATCCTTACGGTCCGCATGCAAGGACAACACGGCCCGGCTCGTCCGTTGCCAGATGTCTAGGTCTCTCAGCAATCTCTCTTGATTGGTCACACAATAAAGAACCACGCTGGTTCGATCCAGTTCGCGTAAGCGGGCCTCGATCCGTTTCCATAAGGCATCTACGAACGCATTGAGCGCCTTGTTCGTTCCGGCGATGTCTGCTGTTTGCGATGGAGCTTTAATCGATGCCTCTTGCGCCAGATGAAGAGCGCTGAACGCGAACTCTTCCTCATGGAGGAGTTCGCCAATCTCTTCATCGAAGTGAAAGAGGTAGTCTCTAGCGTCCCGAGCACGAAAGAGATGCATGAATCGATCATCGTCCCTCATTGCAATTGCAGATTCGATTTCCCGTTGCCTGGCTGTATTGGTGTCAATTCCGGCAAGCATCAAGGCCGCTTGTATAAGGTTACTCACCAATTCGCGCTCGCCCTCATTACTGGGCGAATACGCTTTAGAAACAAAGCGTACTCCTACGCGAATTGCCGTATTGGCCCCGGCCCTGCTAGCCGTAATGGCCGGCCCGATACTTGCAGTCTGCAGCCCATCTTCGGTCCAATCCTCATGACGCTCAATCTCCGAAACATCGAGAACGAACTTTTTGTTCCCCGCACCCAATTCCGGGACAAGCCGGTCGAGACTTGGAGCGATACGATCAAGCCAATTCACTACCATTTCCCAAAGCTGATAAATCAAGTCCCTCTGGTATCGGCGCTCTGTCGTAACAGAACATGTAACCCACCAAGAGCGTTGCTCCGTCTCGACCACCCCGTCCAAAGAGTTATTTTTTCTCGGCGAAAGAAGCCCGTATGTCTTGCGAGCGGAATCCTCTCTAAAGTGAGAACGGGTGTTCAGCCTGCGCACCCGCTTCCATTCCGACTCGTCCGGTTGATAGGTGCAATGATCGTCGATGCCACGTCGATAATCTCTGCGCATGTTGAAGATGAATTCCGCTCCAAAGGAGACATAATTGGGAGAATCGATTCCAGCCGACTTGGGAATGAATCGATATTCGTGATGTGTCCACATCGAGAACAGGTTTGCGTCGCTGTGTCCTTGGAACCTGACTCCCCATTTTTCGAGCATTGCCTTCTGGCAGGAGTACTTCCAGAGAAGGAGCTTCCACCGCCGCTCATTCGCCATAAGCCGGTCGAGATCAGCAGACGACCACACTTGCAGGCTGCAGCCGTCGGGCAAAGCAGTGGGCACTTGTATCGCACATCCGCGCCAGACTCCGCCTTGCACGATCAATGTCACTCCACTGGTACAGGCGCCTTCAGCGAGCAGGCGTTTCGCACTCCGTTCGATGTATGCACCTAAAGAGTCCCTAAACGGTGGAAACCAATTCGCCGTTATGCCTTTCGCTTCAATGTCGTAGACGTCATCATGCAGAAAGAGCAGATGCATGTATTTGTTGCGATCGAAACGGAGCGCGACCTGGCTCACGTATTTCGCTGTGGGAATATCTTCGCTTGGAAGGCTGTTCGTCAAGATGTCCTGAGGTTCGATCCCCCGCGTTGACCGACGGAATGTCCGATGGGCCTGGAGTCCGCCAAGGCTGTTTTCCAGACCTGCAAGCATATTCATGTGTCGCACGCTCGTGAAAATGTGTGCCGTCATTGCCCAAGCGATTGCGGTTGGATGAGCGATGAGGAACTGATCGCCAAGTCTTAATATGGGTTGGCGTCGGACCATGCGCATCGAACGCTCCAGCGCATCTTTTCGGAATTCTTCGAAGGTCAGCGTGAAGGGGGCAATGGATTCTTCCTTTATCCCGAGACCCTTAAGTTGATCGGCTCCAATCAAGACAATTCGACACAATTCCCAAAGGGCATCATCCGAGACCGGCAAGCAGACATCGGAGATCTCATCTCCCGCTTCGCCTTCATTCCGAACATACGCTCTACGTTCGACCAGAAGATCGGACAACTTCAGCACGGAATGACATTCTTCCCGGAGCGAATTCAGATCCGCAGGGGCTTTCTGTAAGGCGTCGAGAACATCTTGCGCGTAATAATCCGGGTTGCTGGAGTCGCCCAGGAACACCCGGTAGTTCCCAGCCGCAGTCATGATGTTCCCGATCGCAAGATCCTCAGAGGGATCTTCGCGGCGAGATACTGCAGTGCCCGCCAGCATCTGATTGAGCCAGTGATTCAGAGAATCGATAGTTGGCTGTTGTGTCCCTTGGCAATCGATCGCGGCAAGATGAAGAAGAGCATCGAGACGGACCATGCGATTGCGATTTTCGGCTACCGTTGATAACGCCGCGATCGCAGTGACGCAAGAGATTGGGTCGAATGCCGCTAAATCCGCGGCTAGCCCAGCGAACTTGGCACCGATTCGATTAAAGGAATATTCGTCTATTTCTTCTGTTTCCCGAAACCACTCTTCCAGCGCAGCGACTGCAGCCGCGGGAGGGGCGGAAGCTACCTCGCCGTGGCATTTTTTGTATTTTCGCCCCGACCCGCACGGACACGGTTCATTCCGACCGATCTTCGCCATTTGAGAGCCTCAATCCATCATGACAAACCAAAGCCGTGGAACCTGGTCGCGGGTTCAGGGTGAACTGTCGCGACAAGCTTCGCTTGGTCCGGCTGCCGCGGCGTCTAGGCGAGTTTCTGTTCCTGAGGAGTTTGGCTTATCACAAGTCAACCTTCGTTGACGCTCTCCGGATGCTAAAGCAACTCCCGCATTTGCGACCAGAGAAGGAACCAATTTTGTGGATGAGCTCCACGGTCGGAGAAGATTCTCTGGTGGCTCTATGGCGCAATAATCTGCGAGTTTGCCCGCAAAGCTAGCGGAAGGTCGAATCTGTCCTGTAAATAATTGATAATAGATGACTTACTGGCGGAGAGGGAGGGATTCGAACCCCCGATAGCCTTGCGACTATGCCTGATTTCGAGTCAGGTGCATTCAACCGGGCTCTGCCACCTCTCCGTGCCTGAACTGCTGTTCATAGAACCGCGCGCCAAGCGGCACGCGGTTGTGAAGACCGAAAAAGCCCGGCGGTCTCTCTCGCGATTATAGCGGAGCGCAATGGCAAGCAGCCGAGACTACAATCCCGGCTCGCACCGCAGCTCCTGTAACAGAACCGGGGCAGCCGGAATCGCGACGCGCTGCTTACATTTCCTTCACGCCTTCGACAAACGCCTTCAGCTTGCGCGAACGCGACGGATGACGCAGCTTGCGCAGCGCCTTGGCCTCGATCTGCCGGATGCGCTCGCGCGTCACCTGGAAGCTCTGGCCCACCTCTTCGAGAGTATGCTCGGAGCCGTCCTCCAGGCCGAAGCGCATCTTGATCACGCGCTCT
>JASIJX010000246.1 GCA_030049955.1 Acidobacteriaceae bacterium | reverse complement strand
GCGAACCAGAATCGCGTCAATGCGCCGGAAGATGTTGTAATCGATTTTGGGCTCCTGTCGCTCACGATCCTCATCTCGATGACAGCAACCAGCTTCACTTTCGTGGTTTTGGCCATCTCCGCTCTGGCGGGATTTCTGGGCGCGCTCACCGGTCTCGGCGGCGGAGTGGTCATCGTTCCGGCGCTTACGCTCGCCCTGGGCGTCGACATCAAATACGCCATCGGCGCTTCGCTGGTCTCGGTCATCGCCACCTCTTCCGGCGCGGCCGCGGCCTATGTTCGCGAAGGCTTCTCCAACATCCGCATTGGCATGTTCCTTGAGATCGCGACCACCATCGGCGCGGTGGTCGGCGCGTTTCTCGCCGGCCGCTTCAGCACCCACGCGCTGGCCATCATCTTCGGCATTGTGCTTCTCCAGGCCGCATACCAGACGGTCTTCAAGGGGTCGCTTGAAAACACTGAGCCAATCGAATCCGATGCGATGGCCCGCCGGCTGCGGATGGGCGGCCATTATCCGGTGGACGGCAAGATGCAGGAGTACGGCGTGCGCAACGTGCCCGCCGGCTTCGGCCTCATGTTCGGCGCGGGCGCCTTGTCGGGACTGCTGGGCATCGGCTCAGGCGCAGTCAAGGTCATTGCCATGGATCGCGCCATGCGCATTCCTTTCAAGGTTTCCACCACCACCAGCAACTTCATGATCGGCGTAACCGCCGCGGCCAGCGCCGGCGTCTACCTGAGCCGCGGCTACATCGATCCGCGCGTAGCCATGCCGGTTATGCTCGGCGTGCTGGCCGGAGCTTTTCTGGGGTCAAAGGTGCTAGTCCTTGCGCCGGTACGCACGCTGCGCATCGTCTTCGCACTCGTCATCGTGGCGCTGGCCATCGAGATGATCGTCAATGGAATCGCGGGGAGGATCTAAATGGACGATCGGCGTCTGGAAATCATCATCGGCAATCTTCTGCGTGTGGGCGTGCTCGTGGCCGCCGCGCTTGTCTTCGCCGGCGGCGTGGCTTATTTGGCCGCGCACCACGGCGATCACATCAGCTTTCACAGTTTCGCCAGGGAGGGTTCATCGCTACGTTCGGTGCCGGGCATCATAACCTCGGCTGCGCATCTCAAGAGCGAAGGCATCATGCAGCTCGGCCTGCTGCTGCTCATAGCCACACCCGTTGCGCGCGTCGTTATGGCGGTGTTCGGCTTTGGACTGGAGCGTGACTGGCTGTATGTCGTCGTGAGCCTCATCGTGCTGGCCGTGCTGGTGGGCAGCCTTAGCCGCGCGGTGTGAATGTCGCAACCATTTTCGTGTTCCCAACCTCCTTCGTGTCAAGGTCCAACCGTGAAAGGCTCTCAGACCACCCCTGATATTTCCCGGCCGAATGCGCACAAGCAGCGGCGCATGCTGCCTGGATTGGCCGTAAAGGACGGTCTCATCCGCCATCCCTTCGACCTCAGGTTTGGCACGCGGACCAGCGGACTCGTCGCCGGCCGGCATCTGCAGGCGCGGCACCGCGAAGGGCGCGATGCCACTGCGTACTATGCCGTCGCTCCCTCCGTCTTTCATGCGCTGCTGGCTCGCTGGCAGCGGACCAGGCCTCCCGCGCCGATCGATTCCTACACCTTCATCGATCTCGGTGCTGGCATGGGGCGCGCGCTGCTGCTGGCCGCCGAATATTCCTTCCGCAGCGTATTGGGCGTCGAGATGCATCCCACGCTGGCGCGCATTGCGCGTAGCAACATGGCGCTGTGGCGGGCGCAAGCGAGGGCGCGCACGCCCATGCGGGTGCTCTGCCGCGATGCCGCCGAATTCCCTCTGCCGCCCGGCCCTTGCGTCATTTTCCTATTCAATCCTTTCGGCGCGCCCGTATTGCGCCGCGTGCTGCACGCCTGGCGCAGCGGCATGCGCAACCGGATCGCGCCTATCGACGTGCTTTACGTCAACAACGAGCAGGACCATGTCATGGCAATGGAGCCGGGATTCATGCGCCTCTTCTCCGGCCGGGTGCACCGCTCGCCCGCCGACGTCGCAGCCGACCGCAAAATTCTCACCAGCCAGCCCGACGCCGAGTACGCTGCCATTCCCTGGGAAGACTGCTCCATCTATCGCTGGCTGGGAGACCGGCACGTGTAACTGCTATCGTCGTGTAAACAGGAGCATGCGTGAAAGAAGCTCATCTGATCCTCGGCATTGGCGAACTGCTTTGGGACATTTTGCCTGCGGGCCCGCACCTCGGCGGAGTTCCTATCGACGAATCGTTATTTCCGGCGCGCTCGCAAGCCGCGGAACCGGGCGCGGAGTTGTTGCCCTCCGGCTCTACCGCTGGCGCAGTATCGCCAGAAGAAGCTCTGCCCATCGGCCTGCTCGGCGACGCTCCCATCCAGCCGATCGGCCCTGCTGGACTGCCTCAACCGCCACGTGTCGCATTGCTTGGCGGCGCTCCGGCCAACTTTACCGTCATGGCCGGCCGCCTCGGCAACCACGCCGCCATCCTCAGCCGCATCGGCCGCGACAAGCTGGGCCGCATGGCGATGGACCAACTCGATCCCATGCCCGTCGATACCAGCATGATCGAAGTCGATCCCGCGCACCAAACCGGCTGCGTCACCGTGGAGTTCATCAGGAACGAGCCGCGCTATACCATCCATGAGCCGGCGGCTTGGGATTTTTTGGAGCTCACCGGCGAATGGGTGCAGCTCGCTGAACGAGCCGACGCCATCTGCTTCGGCTCGCTCGCGCAGCGCAGCGTCGAGTCGCGCAAGACCATCCAGAACCTGGCCGCTGAAACCCGCGCAAACTGCGTCCGCGTCTTCGACGTGAACCTGCGCCCGCCATTCGTCTCCGCTGAAGTCATCCAGGAGTCGCTGGAGTTGGCCACAGTGGTGAAGATGAACAACGATGAACTGCCGCAGGTGCTGCAGTTGCTCGGACTGCCGGCAGAGGATGCAAGTAAAAGCGAGAATCAGCGCAACGGCGCCGCACGCCTTCTGGCCGAGTTTCCTTCGCTTCAGATGGTCGCCATAACGCGCGGCGGCCACGGAAGCCTGCTGGTCACGCGCGATGAGTGGAGCGATCATCCCGGCTTTCCGGTAAAAGTGGTCGACGCCATCGGAGCCGGCGACGCTTTCACTGCGGCAATGACGCACTACATGCTGCGCAGCGCGCCGCTGGCCAAGCTCAACGAGGCCGGTAACCGCTGGGGCGGCTGGGTTGCCTCGCAATCCGGCGCCATGCCCTCGCTGCCCGATTCCGTGCGCAAAGCGATCGCCGCGGCAATTGAGAGTTGAGCTTCCGCGCGAAAATATTGCCAGCATGCGCATCGCGCCCGTACCATGGGTGCGACCATGACTAAACTATCCGCGGTCGCCGCATGTCTCTGCGCGCTGGCAAGTCTGCCCTTGCTCGTGGCACAAACGCCCCCGCTCACCGGGCAGCCCAAGCTCACCGTAGAACTCGACCGGCCCACAGCCCAGGTCAGCCCCACTTTCTACGGCTTGATGACCGAGGAGATCAACTACTCCTATGACGGCGGCCTTTACGCTGAGCTGGTGCGCGATCGCGCTATCGGCCGCGGCTTCGGCGCGCTCGTCCACTGGCCCCTAGTGGCGCGCGGCAACGCGAAAGCGGATGTTTCGATCGACGAGTCCACCGGCCCCAGCGCCGCACTGCCCCGCAGTTTGAAGCTGACCGTATCCACAGCAAGCTCCAATGCGCCCGGCGGCGTGGAGAACGATGGCTACTGGGGCATTCCCGTGCGGCCCCAGACAACGTACCACGGCTCGTTTTACGCTAAAACCAATTCGTCCGGCCTGCCCGTGACCATCAGCCTCGTCAACGACGCAACCGGCGCTACAGCCGCAAGTGCAACGGTCACCGGCGTCGGATCTGACTGGAAGCAGTACACGTTTATGCTGCGCACCGGCGCAGTTCCCGTCAGCGCAGACAATCACCTGATCCTTACCATCGCGCGCCCCGCCACTCTCTGGCTCGATCTCGTCTCGCTCTTCCCGCCCACGTATCACAATCGTCCCGGCGGCAACCGCATCGACATCATGGAAAAGCTCGCCGCCATGCACCCTCAGTTTTTGCGATTCCCCGGCGGCAATTACCTTGAAGGCAATCACATCGCCGAGCGATTCGACTGGAAGAAGACCATCGGCCCGTGGGTAAATAGGCCCACGCACCCCAGCCCCTGGGGCTACCGCTCGTCCGACGGCATGGGTCTCCTTGAATTTTTAGAGTGGTGCGAAGACCTGCACATGCAGCCCGTCCTCGCCGTCTATGCCGGCTACTCGCTCGAGCACGATCACGTGGAACCCGGCGCCGACCTCGAGCCGTACGTTCAGGACGCGCTCGACGAAATCGAGTACGCGACCGGCGGGCCGGATACAAAATGGGGCGCCGAGCGCGCCAAAGACGGCCATCCCGCACCCTTCGCGCTGCACTACGTCGAAATCGGCAATGAGGACTGGTTCGACCGCTCCGGTTCCTACGACGCGCGTTTCTCGCAGTTCGCCCACGCCATCCGCCAGCGCTATCCCGGCCTCCAGCTCATTGCCACCGCGCCAGTAAAAACCGAGCCCGATGCGGCCCCCGACGTACTCGACGAGCATTTCTACATGTCGGCCGAAGAGTCCTTCGCCGAAGCTCACCACTATGACAGCCACCCGCGCACCGGCCCGAAGATCTTCGTCGGCGAGTGGGCCACGCGCGAGGGCGACCCCACGCCTAATCTTCATGCCGCGCTGGCCGACGCTGCGTGGCTAACCGGTCTCGAGCGCAACAGCGATCTCGTCATCATGGCCAGCTACGCGCCGCTGTTCACCAACGTGAACCCCGGCGGCTTGCAGTGGGCGCCCGACCTGATCGGCTATAACGCGCTTACGAGTTACGGCTCGCCCAGCTACTGGGTACAGGCAATGTTCGCAAGCCACATCGGAACCGAAATCGTTCCGGCAACATTCGCCAACGCTGGGCCGCGTCTGTTCGCCTCAGCCACGCGGGATGCGGCGCGCCACAGGCTCTTCATCAAGATTGTGAATGCGAGTTCCACGCCGCAGCCCCTGGCGATCGATCTCGACGGCTCTCGCAAACCCGGCGCACGCGCCACGCTGATCACGCTGAGCGGCAAGACGCCCAACGCGACCAATAGCATCGCCCATCCTGATGCCGTGACACCGCAAACACAGACCATTCAGATCACCGGTTCGCACTTCACGCACGAATTTGTGCCGTATTCCGTCAACGTGCTTGAGATCAG
>JASIJX010000245.1 GCA_030049955.1 Acidobacteriaceae bacterium | reverse complement strand
CGCCATGGACTTCGAAAACCTGCTTGCCGGGTCGTTTCCAAAACCCGGCAACGCCAGCCGCCTCCGCACACTGTTTGAAGAAGAGATTCGCGCCGGCAGTGATTGCCTTGGCGTAACTGCGCGCCGCGCAGAAGAACGGATCGAGATCACTTACCCCGTGGCGATATTTGCCTGGCGCAAACCGATGGCCGAATGACTGGCGCAGCCCTCTGTGTCTAATGGTTGGATGACCGGCACAGCCCGGCGGGTGTCTAATAGTTGCAACAGATTTCCTGCCCGCGCGAGGCCGTCATGCTCATCGGCAAACCGCCCGATATCCCCTCCTCAGAGATCACCAGCCAGAGCGCGTACCGGCGCTATCTCGATCGCCGCAAGTTCCTGCGCGGGGCAATTGCCGCGGGAGCTGCGGCGCTCGGGGCCGAGCGGCTGGCCAACATCGTCGCGCCGCGCATGCATGCCCTTGCCGGCACAAAGCTGCAAACCGTTCCCTCGCCTCTGACCACCACCGGCGAGCAGCTTACCAGCTACGACGACATCACCCACTACAACAATTACTATGAATTCGGGGTCGACAAGGGAGACCCGGCGAAGAACGCCGGTCGGCTGCCCACGCGTCCATGGAGCGTGAAGATTGAAGGCAAAGTGGCCAAACCGCTCACCTTCGACATCGACACGCTGCTAAAGCTGCGCCCGCTCGAAGACCGCGTCTACCGGCACCGCTGCGTCGAAGCCTGGAGCATGGTCATCCCCTGGGTTGGCTACTCGCTCTCCGAGCTCATCAAGCAGTGCCAGCCGCTCTCCTCGGCAAAGTACGTGCAGTTCCTTTCGTTCTATGACCACCACATCGAGGGCCAGTGGGCGTACGAAGATCCCGGCATTTACTATCCATACTCCGAAGGCCTGCGCATGGACGAGGCCATGCACCCGCTCACTCTGCTCACCTTCGGCCTTTATGGCGAAACACTGCCCAACCAGGATGGCGCCCCGGTGCGCGTCGTGGTGCCGTGGAAGTACGGCTTCAAATCGGCCAAGTCGATCGTCACCATCAAATTCGTGGAAAAGATGCCGGACACCACGTGGAACGATCAGGCGCCCAACGAGTACGGCTTCTACTCGAACGTCAATCCAAACCGGGACCATCCGCGCTGGAGCCAGAAGACCGAGCGCCGCATCGGCCTGCCTTTCTACGAGCAGCGCCGCACCACGCTGATGTTCAACGGCTATGGCGACCAGGTAGCTTCGTTGTATACAGGAATGGATTTGAAGAAATATTTTTGAAAATAGCGATGCTAGCGGGTTAGCTGCCGGCGGTTCGGAGCATTCTGCGCAAGGTAAACTTCACTAGCACCGCTAACAAACGCGCGAAGCGCGGCTAACACCGCTCACTCCGCTGCCTTACACCCATGACCCGCCGAACGCTCATCCTGCTCAAGACGCTCACCTGGCTCGCCTGCCTTGCGCCGCTCGCATGGCTCGTGTGGGGCGCAGCCACCAACAACCTTGGCGCCGACCAGACGGCCACCATTACCTTCGCCACCGGCAAAACCACGCTGCGGCTACTGCTCATCTCGCTCGCCATTACACCACTGCGCCGGCTGTGGCCGCGCCTCGGCTGGCTCATCAAGTTCCGCCGGCTGCTCGGCCTGTTCGCCTTCTTCTACGCCACGCTGCACCTCATGACCTGGGTCGCGCTCTACAATGCCTTCGACCCGAACGCCATGTGGGCCGATATCATCAAGCGCCGTTACGTGACTGCAGGCATGACAGCGTGGCTCTTGCTCGTCCCGCTGGCCGCCACCTCCACCAACTGGTCCATCCGCAAGCTGGGTGGCAAAAACTGGGCCCGTCTGCACCGTCTCGTCTATCTCGCCGCCATCGCCGGCGTGGTCCACTACTGGTGGCAGGTCAAGTCCGGCGTCTTCACGCCCATCACCGCAACCGTTGTTCTCGGGCTCTTGCTGCTGACACGCCCCATGCTCGCCTGGCGCCATAGAAGAAAATCAAAAGCTACAGTAGCCGCGTAGCCACGGTGCAAACTAGCGCCGCAAACCCGCTGACTCCGCTAGCACCGCGGCCCTCAGTCAAACTCCAGCACCGTCTGCGCCACCGGAGCAAAGCTCTTGCGGTGCAGCGGCGTCGGCCCCAGCCGCGCCAGCGCCTCAAGGTGCTCGGCCGAGCAGTACCCTTTGTGCCGCGCCAGACCGTATCCGGGATAAACGGCATCAAGCTCAACAAGCATCCGGTCGCGATGCACCTTGGCCAGCACGCTCGCCGCGGCAACTGAAATGCTCGTTGAGTCGCCCTGCACCACTGGCTGCTGCGGGCACGGCCAGTCGATGTAATCCAAGCCGTCGATGAGTAGATAATCGGGCGTCAGCGCCAGCCGCTCCACGGCCGTGCGCATCGCCAGCAGCGATGCCTGCCTGATATTAATCCGGTCGATCGTCTCCACGTCGATCGCCGCCACCGACCATGAAATAGCATTGGCCCGGATCTCTACCTCGAACTCCAGCCGCTTCTTTTCGCTCAAGAGTTTCGAATCATTCAGCCCCGGCAGCCGCCAGCCGTGCGGCAGGATGACGGCGGCAGCCACCACCGGCCCGAACATCGGCCCGCGGCCCACTTCGTCCAACCCCGCAATGCGCAAAAAGCCCAGCTTGCGCGCTGCGCGCTCCAGCTTCCAGCCGCATACCGGGGGTTTGGGCATGATTTGAGTATAGAGATGAGTCACCTGCACCTGCATCCCACTGCAGAGCCAGGTGAAATCGTCCTGTGGAAATCCGGCCAAGAATCTTTCACTTTTTGGGAAACCTTCCGCGCGCTCGCGTCATCGTATTAGACGGCGAATAACGCAGAGTCTGTAAACAGTGCTTCGTAACAGCACTCGCAGGAGTTGCGCAGCCAGGTAGTTAACTCGGCGTAATCTTATTCGGCATGATCTGTTCCAAGTGAACGTACCGCAACGCACGCTCCGGATTGCGGCAGCCCAACAATCTAAACCGTGACAAAAACGGGTGGAATGTCTCCATCCGGAGGGGGCTATCCGTGAATAATCTTCTTGCCTTGACTCCAACAAACACCGCTAATCCTGACCGGCCGGCCATCACCGACCACGCGGAAAACGGCATGGTGGTAAAAACCCACAACAAAGGCCGCGAAGTCGTAGGCCTCGAAGTCGGCGCTTCGAACGCACGCCGGTATTTCTCCAGGGACAACTCTGTCATCGAGCTTGAGCTCGACCATCTGCAAATACAGTGCGGCCTCGCGCCCGACTTCTGGGATGGCTCGGCCGAGATTCGCGATCCGCGCCTGTGCGCGTGGCTGGCGCAGAAGAATTTCAACGGCAAAGTGGGCGAGTCGCCGCTTCCGATGGCGATGATTCCCTCCGGCAAAAATTCGTTCCGCCTGGAGCCGTTGCCGCCGCTCCCGGTGCGCAGCCATTCGCGCTCCCGTTACATCCCTTCCGAAGCTCCTCTCAATGCTGCCTGACCGCACGCCTCCGGCGCGGCGCGCACTCTCGCGCCGCGCTTTCTTTTGCGCGAAAAGCTGCGGAACTAGCAGCGTTAGCACACAGCCTCGCGCCCTTTACATTGCTGTGCTGGCGATGCGTTTTCGGCGATCAAGCCACAGGAGCACCGCCACGCAATTAGCACCGTTAACACGCGCGCAACGCGGCTAACACCGCTAACTCCGCTGCCTCAATTGATAAACTCGGATTCGATGACTTCCACACAGTTGCAGCAGCAGATCGAGCAGTTCTTTGCCATGGGCGCAGGCGCCGCCGGAAATCAGGAGGCAACGGCCGCATTCCTCGAGCTTCGCGCGGCGCTTGAAGCCGGCGAGCTTCGCTCCGCGTCTCCCGACGCATCCCAACCCACCGGCTGGCGCGTCAATGCATGGGTCAAGCAGGGTATTCTGCTCGGCTTCCGTCTGGGCGCGCTCGAAGATATGGCAGCCGCTCCGCCTGCCTTTCCGCTTTCCTTTATCGACAAGGACACTTACCCGGTGCGCCACTTCACCGCCGATCAGGGCATCCGCGTCGTGCCCGGTGGCTCGTCGGTGCGCGCCGGGGCGTATCTTGCGCGCGGCGTCGTCTGCATGCCGCCCATGTATATCAACGCCGGCGCCTACGTCGACGAAGGCACCATGGTCGACTCGCACGCTCTCGTCGGCTCCTGCGCGCAGGTCGGCAAGCGCGTGCACCTGAGCGCAGCAGCGCAGATCGGCGGCGTGCTTGAGCCGGTCAATGCCAGCCCTGTCGTCATTGAAGACGACGTGCTCGTTGGCGGCAACTGCGGCGTCTACGAAGGAACCATCGTGCGCAAAGGCGCGGTGCTGGCCGCCGGCGCCATCCTCACGCGCGGCACGCCCGTCTACGATCTCGTCCGCGGCGAAGTGCTGCGCGCCACAGCCGACCACCCGCTGATCATCCCCGAGGCTGCAGTCGTCGTCCCCGGCTCACGCGCCGTCAGCAAAGGC
>JASIJX010000244.1 GCA_030049955.1 Acidobacteriaceae bacterium | reverse complement strand
GCAGCCATGAACCCCTGCCCCTGTGGCTATTTCAACGACAAGTCGCGCGAGTGCTTGTGCACGCCGCCGATGATCCAGCGTTATGTGGCCAAGGTCTCTGGCCCGCTGCTCGACCGCATCGACATTCACATCGAAGTGCCTGCCGTGCAGTACAAGGAGCTGCGAGGCGGCGCGGCGGCCGAAGGCTCGGCGCAGATTCGCGCCCGCGTAATGGCAGCTCGAGAGCGCCAGCGCGAGCGCTTTAAAAAGCACGGAGAAAAAATTTATGCCAACGCGCAGATGACTACCCGCCAGATCCGCGCTTATTGCGAGCTGGGCCCCGATGCCGAGCGGCTGCTCGAGCGCGCCATGCAACAGCAGGGCCTGACGGCCCGCGCTCACGACCGCATTCTCAAGGTCGCTCGCACTATTGCCGACCTCGAAGCCGCTGAGCAGCTCACCGTCGCCCATCTCGCCGAAGCCATCCAGTACCGTACACTTGACCGCAGCTATTGGGCGTGACACATGCCCGTGACACTCCGGCAGCCGCGCCCTCTATAATGCTCGCGTGGCCGCACTGTGCCGCAACCAACCTTTACCCACCTTTTGTGAAGCGAGAAAAAAGCCTTGGCACGTGAGCTTTATACCGCGCGGCTGGCGCGCAAAGACTGCATCTCGGAATCGGCGCAGTGCTACCACTTCGAATTCGTGCTCGAAGCGCTCGATGCCTTTCCATTTACGGCTGGCCAGTTCGTCTCCACCGTCGCGCATGACCAGACCGGCAAGCAGCAGACCCGCGCGTACTCCATCGCTTCGGCCGCCCGCGAAAACTGCTTCGACCTCTGCGTAAATCGCGTGGAAAACGGCTTCTTCTCGAACTATCTCGCCGACCTGCCCGTTGGCGGCAGCCTTCAGGTTCACGGTCCGCACGGCCATTTTGTCCTGCAGCAGCCGGTCACTGACTCGATCTTCATCGCCACCGGCACTGGCATCGCGCCCATGCGCGGTTACGTGCAGTGGCTGTTTCCGGAATCCGGCCCCGATGCCGGTGTGGACCGCAGCAACGGCAAGGAGATCTGGCTGGTCTTCGGCACGCGTTACGAGAGCGAGCTCTACTACCGCGAAGAGTTCGAAGCCCTGGCCGTGCGCAAGCCAAACTTCCACTACCTGGCCACGCTCAGCCGCTCCGATAATGGCTGGACCGGCCTGCGCGGCTACGTGCAGGACCACGTGGCGCGCATCGTGGAAGAGCGCGCCGCACGGCTCGGTCTTTCCATGCCGCAGCCGCCGGTTGACCCCGCGATTCCGGTCAAGGAGCTGAACTTCGACATCTACGCTTACATCTGCGGGCTGAACAACATGGTCGCTGGCGTGCGCGAGAAGCTGGCCAGCTTCGGCTGGCATAAAAAGCAGATTATCTTCGAGCGGTACGACTGAAGCGGCTATTGGCAGAGGGGACCGAAGTGGGGCCCCACCCCAATGGTTCAATTGGTTCAATTCTTCGAGGGCCTGTCCGCGCGGTCGATAACGAGCACGTCCACCGCTCCTTTTTTCGCCTCGAGGCGGAGTCCGAGTTGTTCCTGAAGAGCCGTGAAGATGGATGGCCCGCCTGCTGTATCCGCGGTCTGGCCGTCGGGCGCGGAAGGGCCGAGATCGGGTGTCCATTCAAGCTTGAAGTTGTAGTTGCCTTCCAGACCGGTGTTGTTCACGACCGGGCGTTGCAACAGTCTTGAAAGCTTATAGGCCAGTTGAGCCATCGATGCGGCGTCACCGAGCATCGTTCCCTGACCGGCAGTAATCCCCTTTTGTGGGCTCTGGGTTGCAGACAAGACACTCGATTTGATGCCACCTTTCGCGATCACCAGCGAGTAGATCGGAGAGGTTTTCGTTTCTCGATGAAGTTGAAGTTGGAATCGATCCTTCAACAGTGTTTGGACCTCCAAACGAACGTTGGTCCAGCCCGGGGAAACCGCGGCGCCCCGCGCAGATGAACCAGGGGTCGCGTCAATATCGTACTTGGCGGCGTTCGCCCATTTGGGCCCGCCTTCAATCTGAAAACTCCGAACGTCATATGCAGTTTCGATCAAGTCTTTGAGCGTGGCATTGACGGCGTGAAGCCTTCCGCCAGAAGTTATCGTCACCAACGTCCCATTCGTGCTGTTCGGATTCGACGGTTTTACCGAAGCAACTTCGAATTGCAGGGGCGCGGCTGGTTGCTGAGCCCAAACCGGCAAAAAATGAAATGCGCCGACGGCGAGAGGTAAAGCAACTGCGGCGAATCCCGATGCAGGGAGCAGCAATCTCCTGCCAAAATCCAGGATGCACGAACTCCGATTCATCATGATGCCTCCACCACGAGAATGAAGGACGGCGGACTCTGCCACCCCGCCAGTTCGCAGCCCTACAGCTTGAACAATTCCTTGAGCCGTTTAGTCTGTGCGCGGCTCACCGGGATTTCCGTCTGCTGCTTGTCATTCATGCGGAGCTGGTAGCTGGATTTGAACCACGGCACCACTTCGCGGATGTGATCGATGTTGACCACGTAGCCGCGGTGCGCCCGCCAGAAATGCGCCGGGTCGAGCAGGTCCATCAGTTCCTCGAGCGTGCGGCACTTCGATTGGCCCTCGAAGGTCCGGGTTACGATGCGGATGACTCCTTCGTCGATGGCGGCATAGCAGATCTCGGCCTGATCGATGAGCAGGAGGCGGCTCTGCGCCTGAACGATGAGCTTTGCCGGTTGCGAAGTCTGCGGCCGATTCAGCAGGCGCAGCAATGCGTCGATTTGCGAACCGACTGGCTGGGAACCGATAGATTGGGGTTCTATTGGCTCGGCAGCGCTTCCGCTCGACAGCCGCGCTCGCACTCGCTCCACTGCAGCCTCCACGCGAACGCGGTCGAAGGGCTTCAACAGATAATCCACCGCGTTTACGTCGAAGGCGCGCACCGCATACTGATCGAACGCCGTAGCGAAGACGAC